>SYLK01000422.1 GCA_005809115.1 Planctomyces sp.
CAAACAGGTGCGGCAGGCACGATCCGACAAAACACGTTACGTCTCCGCAGACACGAGTAAAAAGGTCTTCACCGGCAAGGTAGTTCACGGCCACCAGGTCCGGCAGGGTGTCACCATTGACGTCCGCGATCATGGTGCTGCTGGTGTAGGCGTCCCCGTCGACCTGGCTGCTCTGCGTGACATCCTGAAACGTTCCGTCGCCGTTGTTCAGAATTACGGTGTTCTGACCAATGTTGGCCACATAGAGATCCGGGAACCCGTCGTTGTTCAGGTCGCCCGCAGCAACTCCCTGGCTGAATCCCGATTCTGCGATCCCGGCATCCTGTGTCACGCGGATGAATCGGGAGTCACCCGTATTCCGGCAGAGCTGATCGAGCGATGGCTGGCCATCTGCGCCGGGCTGGCCATCTGCGGCGGGCCGGCCATCTGCGCCGGGTGGCCACGTCGTCCCCTGTGCGAACCAGAGATCGGTATGTCCGTCGAGGTCATAGTCTGTGGCGGCCATGCCGCCCCCCACGACCTCGTACATCCGGACGAGGCCTTTTGAGCGGGGATCGCCGCCGTTGCGGTATTCAAAATCAAGGCCGGCCTGAGCCGCCACGTCGTCGAAGCGAAACGCTGTGATTTCCTCTGCCGGCGAACGCCCGTTCTCTGCTGCCATCTGCGGCGTGTCGGCACTGCGGATCGGGTATTCCGTCAGATCCAGCAGATCTGCGGGATTGGTATCCGGTGCGTTTCTGTCGGGCGGCAGGGTTGGCAGCAGTGCTTTGAGTTCGCGAAACATCTCTGCGGCTTCAGCGGGTCCGCCGCTGGTTTCCCGCGCGATGGCAGCCCAGCCCAGCGCTTCCTGCAGCAGGCCGAGGCTGCGAGCCTGCAGGGCAGCGGACAGTGCGTCGTCTGCCTCGCCCAGCCGAAAGGCAAGTTCCGCGGTTCGGGCATAATCCTCCAGCCGGCGCGAACGTTCCAGAAAAACTTCTGCTTCCGGTGCGCGGCCCAGAGCGATCAGGCTCTGACCGAGCTGATAGCATGCCCTGGGGTGATTCGGATCCCGCCGCAGAGTTTCCCACAGGCACCGCGCTGCGACCGCATGCTGCTGCAGACCGGCCGCCCGCAGCCCGCGTGCGTACCAGACCCCGGGATGTGCTTCGGCACTGCCGGACATTCCCCGATCCCAGTTTTCAAAGCGAACGGGATCACCGATTTCCACAAGGATCAGTCCCAGTCGGGCCGTGGCTTCGTCCAGCGCCGGTCGCTCCTGCAGGACCTGCACCGCCAGCCGCTCTGCCTTGTCGTACTGCCGCGTTTCGAAGCAGACTCGTGCCAGGGCCAGCCGGACGCCATTGTCATTCGGGGACTGTTGCGCCAGCTCACGGACGTCCTCCGGGTTCTCCATCGCGTTTATTCCCAGACTCAGCGAAAACAGCATCAGGGCCGCTGACCTGCCGGCAGCTGCGAGCTGCAGCCGAAACGGGACGGACTCCCAGCTGCGGGATTCCAGTCCGAGAATATAGGCCATGGACTCGGCCGCGTCGGGACTGGCGGGATCCATCGCCAGTAACCGCTGCAGCTCAGCTTCGGCCGGTTCCAGTCGTTTCAGGTCGTGCAGCAGCAGCCTCGCGGCTCGCAGCCTCGCAGCGACTGCATCCGAAGAACCGTCGTCGGGAATGCGGCTGAGAAACGACAGCGCCACCTCCGGGCGGTTCGCACCGATCTCTGCCTCTGCGGCCAGCTGCAGCGCCGCAGCGGAATCCGGGGTTCTCGCCAGCACCCTGTCGGCACAGTCCTTCGCCGCGGCAAACTGGCGTCGCAGCAGGAGCTTGTGTCCATCACGCAACAGCTTCTCCTGCGGTTCGCGTCCGAACCATGGCCAGCAGCTGAAGACGCACAGTGCCAGCCCGGCCGCGATCCCGGCCGCAATCATTCCCGTCGGCAGTCGCCCGCGCACCCGCGTCTTCACAGGAGCTGGGGGATCGGCTGGCCGCTCGACAGAATCGGGATTGGCCGCCCGGAGGAATCATGGAGTGAGATTGAGGCGTCGATTCCCAGATGTCGGTACACGGTAGCGAGCAGATCCTGAGGGGTGACACGGTCCCGGATCGGGTATTCGGCCCGGGCATTGGTTTCTCCGACGACCTGCCCCATCCGCAGGCCGCCTCCCGAAATCAGTGCGCTGAATGCATGCGGCCAGTGGTCGCGTCCCAGACCAATCTGATCGGAAAAGTTCTTTGGGGCATGCGTGACCCGCGGCGTTCGGCCAAATTCTCCGCAGGCAATCAGCAGCACCTTTCGATCCAGCCCGCGGTCGAACAGGTCGTCCATCAGCGCCGTCAGGGCCTGGTCCATCTGCGGGAGTCGTTCCCGCTGAGCGTAGTCCAGATGAAATGCTCCGGCGTGGTCATCCCAGCTGAAATGTTTCGTCGTTTCGTTGGGAGCTGTCGCGTCAATATTGACCACAGAAGTACCGGCTTCGACCAGTCGACGAGCCAGCAGGCAGCTCTGCCCCCAGCGGTGGCGGCCGTAACGATGACGAACCTCCTCGGTCTCCCGGCTCAGATCAAAGGCACCCGCAACACCAGCACTGGTCAGCATCGTGAATGCCGCAGATCGAAACCGGTCCACTCCCTGCAGTGAATGCAGCCGATCCAGATCGTACCGAAAACTGTCAAACTGACTGACGAGCGCCTTCCGATGGTCAAGGCGCTGGTTGTCAATTCCGGTCGCCAGCGTGAGGTTCTCCGGAGCAAACCCCGGTTTCGACGGGTCTCCGGTTTCGAATGCCCGGTGACTGACGCCCAGATATCCGGGATTCGTCATGAAGGGTGCCTTCTGCAGACCCACGTACTGCGGTATCCCGTCAGGACGCGCGCCGCGCACATGACTTGTCACCATTCCGAAATCGGGATGCTCTGATCTGGCCTGTGATGTGGGATCCGGCACGGTCGG
>SYLK01000423.1 GCA_005809115.1 Planctomyces sp.
CATCACCGGGATTTTGTTGTTATAGGGCTTGCCCCGGCTGGAACGTAACTGAGCGGCTACCAATGCGACATAATACCTCCCCCCTCTCTTTTTGCTCGCTAGCCGGAGGCGAGCGAGCAAAATGAGAGGGGGCGCGCGTGGGGGGCGTGTTGGTAGCTCCTCAGTTGTCGCTCCGACCGGGACAAGCCCGGCGGAAGCGTCGGATCTGGCAGGGAACGACGAATTCCCGCCAGGAAAGTCAGGTCACGACGAGGTGTGCAGCCGGAGCGGCCGCACAGTTTCCGCAATTCGACGCATCTGCAACGACTTCTGTTGAGTCCGCCGTGAGAAAATCGTCTCAGGAATACAATACTCTCAACGTTTTCTGTGCAGGGCAGGGTGCCTGCCCCGATCGTGTTCAGAACGCCTGAAGACCCGGAATCACCGGCAGCAGGATCCGCGACGGATGGTTGGCGTCGTGGTAAATCGTATTGACGGCCGTCTGACTCCTGCGGTGTCGGTTCAGCGGCTCGCCCGTGTTCGGATTGACGTCAAATCGCGGAAAATTACTGCTGGAGATGTCGAGGCGAATCCGATGGCCTCGGCGGAATACATTTGACGTGGGATACAGCCGAATCGTCAGGCGACAGATTTCACCCGGAGTCAGCAGCTTCTCACTCGCCAGAGACTCGCGGAATCGGGCGCGGAGAATCCCGTCTCCGATATTCAGGTCGAACCCTCCGGGAAAGTCCGGACCAGGCGGATACTGATCGATCAGCTTCGCGGTGAAGTCCGTGTCCGGTGCGGTGGATGACACCCACAGCTCGACTGCCAGTTCCCCCGTGACCTCCATGTCGGCTGCCAGCGGCTCCGACCGAAACACCACGACATCGTTCCGCGCGGACAGGGGAACCGGCTGCAGCCAGTTCCACACATGAGGACCACCGCGCTGATCCCAGGCACCCTGCAGCAGAATGTCGTTTCCGGATGAGATATTGCCGCCGATCGTGGGGACCGGGTTCTGCGGATCGAACTCGAAAGCCGTTCCGTCTGTGCCATCGCCCGGCCGATTCGGCGTCAGCCCGCCATCCGCCTGCAGATACCAGCTTTGCGTCCGGGTGCGGGCCAGCGGCCATTCGTCCTCGTCACGCCAGTAACCACCGTGATTCAGCAGGCCGTTCTCCGTCCGCCGGCCGTCGCCCGTACCCATCACAAAGATGCGTACGGGGGTGCGAAATGGTTCGCGGTGGCCAATCGGATCGTCCGCGTCTCGATCCCCCTCGTCTTTCAGCCAGCGGTCGTACCAGGCAAGGCGCCAGGCGAGGGGATCGGCGATCGCGGCCGAGGGACCAAAGCTGACCTGACCATGAGTCGCCGAGCCCTGGGCTCCGTGAATCCATGGCCCCATGATCAGGAAGACGGGGCTCTTCAGTCGGGGGCGAAGTGCACGAAACGTGGCCGTCGTATTGCCGGCCCAGGAATCGTACCAGCCGCCGACAAGGTAAACCGGAATGTCCTGATAGCGATCGGGGAAATCCACAATGTTGTTCTGGCTCCAGAATTCGTCATTCGCGCCGTGACTCATGGCATCCGTCAGCCATTGTTCATATTCCGGTGCCAGCGACAGCGGCGTGGTGCCGGGACGGAGCGGCAGCTCCCGCAGGTAGTGCATTCTGCTGGCGGACATTTCGGTCAGAACCGCTGCGGTTGCCGGATCCCGCGCCGCTCGGCTGCCCCGGCCGGCATTCAGCATGATCCAGTTCCAGAACCGCAGTTCAAAGGCGCCGCCATTTCGCATGCTGGCGTATCCCATGTTGCACACCGCGTCGACCGGAATCACCGTCTTCAGGTACGGATAACCCTCCATCGCCAGCGCGTGCTGAGTCCCTCCGACGTACGACGTCCCGAACATGCCGATGCGTCCGCTGGACCAGTCCTGCGCCCCGATCCAGGCTGCGGTGTCCACTCCGTCCGCACCATCGTCATTCAGCCAGCGCCAGACACCCTCGGAATCGTAGCGCCCCCGAGTGTCCTGCGACACGAACACATAGCCGTGCGATGCGAAGTACCGGCCGGCGGCATCGTTGCCTCCCCGACCATACGGAGTCCGCGTCAGAATCACGGGAAAACGACCGTCGCGCGGACGTCCACCGTCAGCCGGCCGATACACATCCGTTGCCAGTGGAGTGCCATCTCGCATCGCAATCATCACGCCGGATTCGACATGCACGTCGGACAGCTGGAGAGAGTCACCGGCAGCAGACGCGAAAGCGCAACCAACGCAGCCGACGACCACATTCATCATCCTGGCGAACGACCAGTGATATCCCAGGGAATTGTGCTGCAGTCTGGCTGTCATGGCGGAGATCCATATCAGGAACGACGAGCGGGAAAAGCCTTCGCAGAATACCGCGCTTTCCACCGCGGCAACACCACCGCTCAGAAAATCGCAGACGCACGATCCGGCTCCACGCCACTCTTTTCCGAAAGTTGATTCTTCTTTTCACAAAACGAGTTAAACACAAACGGTCTCCGACGGAACACAAAAGAGCGAATTGAATGTTTTCAGTTTGCTGCTCGGTTCAGTTCAGACCCCCGGAGCCAGCACCGCAGACCGGTGACAAACAAGTTTGAGCCATCTACCCCGATTGCCTGGATTGCCTCGGCGTTTGTTTCAAATCCCCTGCTGAAAAGTGAGGTCGTGATGAAAAAGTTGGTTGCTGTTCTGACAGTGAGTCTGTTGACGCTCTCGGGTGCCGCCGATGCGGGTTCCAAGTGCCGCTCGAATCAGTCTGCAGGTCGGGTGGTGACGAGAACACACGTCGTCACCTCATCGACCTCCCGAGTCGCGGTGAAGGATATTGTCGACACGGCAGTCGGGGCGGGGTCCTTTCGCACGCTGGTGGCTGCTGTATCCGCAGCGGAGCTGGTCGATACGCTGAAGAGCGAGGGGCCGTTCACCGTGTTTGCACCAACGGACGAGGCGTTCGCCAGGCTTCCGAAGGGTACCGTGGAATCGCTGCTGAAGCCCGAAAATAAGGCGCGACTGCAGGCAATTCTGACCTACCATGTGGTTCCCGGCCGCTTGATGGCTGCCGACGTTGCACGGCTCAGCGGGGCTGTCACAGTGCAGGGCCAGAGGATCGATCTGACAGCGAAGAGTGGTCGGGTGACGGTCGATTCCGCCACCGTGGTCAAAGCGGACATCGCGTGTAAGAATGGTGTGATCCATGTGATCGATCGCGTCATCCTTCCTTCGGAGAAGGATATCGTCGACACGGCAGTCGGGGCGGGAACATTCAACACCCTGGCAGCGGCATTGCAGGCTGCAGGTCTGGTTGACACGTTGAAAGGTGCGGGGCCGTTCACGGTGTTTGCACCGACGGACGAGGCATTTGCAAGGCTTCCGGCTGGCACAATCGAGACACTGCTGAAACCCGAAAACAAGGACCAGCTGGTGGCAATCCTGACCTGCCATGTCGTCTCCGGTCGTGTGCACTCCAACGATGTCGTGCAACTGACGTCGGCGGATACGGTCAACGGTAAGGCTGTGACGATTCGCGAAAGCGGCGGCAGCGTGCTGGTCAACAGCGCCCGGGTGACTGCAACAGACATTGATGCTGAGAACGGAGTGATACACGTCATCGATACAGTCCTGCTGCCTTAAGCCTGCGACTCACGGATTTCATGGTACGGGCATCCGGGGCTGTCTGCTCCGGCCCGTGCCTTTTTTTTCGTTCATTAACTCTCCCTGGCATCTCGACCACCCTCGACGCAACCCGGCCACGAAGGTTTTGCCACGGTGGTTCTTAGTCGCCTGGAAACCAGTCCACTTAATGCAGGACGATTGATGCCCCCCCCACACCACCCCCAACCACCACCCGGCGTTCAGGCCGGCGTCTTTCGTTCAGAGGCTCTGC
>SYLK01000424.1 GCA_005809115.1 Planctomyces sp.
AGCCACGATTCCGACCGGTTCGTATTCGGAGTTTTCTCGTTTTGTGAGATGCACTGCTGCGCTGACGGTCAGAATCGTTATCGTCATCAGAACTGTTAGACTTTGCCCAAAGCGGCCGACCGCCGGGAGCGTCTCGGTCCGGATTCGGCTCTCGGCGGAAACTGCCGGTCTGCAGCGCGCCGGATCGCTCAGCCGTTGGGGTCCCCGTCACCATCACAGGAAAGTCATCCCGGCGTGAAGTCTCCGGAGCAATACCATGAAGTACCCCAGGATGCGTCGTCAGGATCTGAAACCCGGCGAGGTTCTGTGCAGCTACTGCACAGCCCGCTGCTGCCGGTATTTTGCCCTGGCCATTGATCCTCCGGCGACATGGGAGGAATTCGATAACATCCGCTGGTACATGATGCACGGCGCAGTGTCGGTGTTCGTTGACGGCGAAACCTGGTATCTGACAGTCAACGGTGATTGCCAGCACCTGCTCCCCGACAACCGCTGCGGCACGTACGATTCTCGTCCCCGCATCTGCCGCACTTACACCACGGACGACTGCGAATATGATGACGACGGTCTGTATGATCAGTACTTCGAAACGCCGGAACAGTTGTGGGAATACGCACATGCTGTCCTGCCAATGAAGCCGAGGCGAAAACCGGGCGATCCGGTAAGTTTGCCCGTGCTGCCCGTGCTGTAGAGCATCGCCTCCCCGAATTTCGGAAACCACTGACATATTCGTACGTCCACACTGCAGGTTTACTGGTTTTGGGCAGCATCGGGGTGCTGCCCGCCTCTCCGGGAGATTTTTCCGTTTTTCCGGACCCCCTTATTCAGGATCAATCTGCCTTGTCCGAATCTAATCCGCATCAGAAGAAGATCAAGCCGCAGACGCTGCGAGGATTTCGTGATTTCCTGCCTGACCAGATGATGGCGCGGGAGCACCTGATCGACATTGCTCGCTCGGTCTACCGCAGTTACGGGTTTGCCCCCATTGACACGCCGGCTCTGGAGTACGCTGAAGTGCTGCTGGGAAAAGGTGGCGAGGAATCAGACAAGCAGGTATTTCGCTTTACCGACCAGGGGGAGCGGGATGTCGCGATGCGGTTTGATCTGACAGTTCCGCTCGCCCGCTTCGCAGCGCAGCATGCTCAGGAACTGGGAACGCCGTTTCGTCGCTACCATATCGGTGCTGTGTGGCGTGGTGAACGTCCGGCGCGCGGGCGCTTCCGTGAGTTCCTGCAGTGTGACTTCGATACGATCGGGACGACGAGCAATACGGCGGACATCGAAACGCTGTTCGTGATCCACGACATGCTGGAACGGATCGGTATCACCCGTTTCACGATCCGCATCAACAATCGCCGCGTACTGAATGGACTGCTCGAAAAAAACGGCGTGCTGCACCAGTCGGCCGGGATCCTCAGAGCACTCGATAAACTCGACAAGATCGGGCGTCCGGGTGTGATGGCCGAGCTGGTCGAGAAGGCCGGTCTGTCGGACGAACGTGCAACCAGCATCCTGAACCTGGCGGAACTGAAAGGCCGTCCGAACGAGGTCCTGGGGATACTCGACCGGATGCTCGCCGGCAGCGCGACCGGTGAACTGGGAGTGGCACAGCTGCGCGAGTTGTTCGCGAGTGCCGAGGCCTGCGGTCTGCCGGCCGAACGCGTTTGCCTGGATGTTGCCATCGCCCGTGGCCTCGACTACTACACCGGCACGATTTATGAAACGCTGCTGAGTGACCTGCCGACCATAGGTTCGGTGTGCTCCGGTGGGCGATACGATAATCTGGCGGAACTTTTCACCAGCCAGCCGCTGCCCGGAGTGGGAGCCAGTCTGGGGCTGGATCGCATGCTGGCGGCCATGGAAGAACTCGGCATGACCCGCCGGGCTTCTACTCCGGCCCCCGTGCTGGTCACGATGTTTGACGACAGCCATCTTGCCGACTACCTGAAGATGGGCCGGCAGCTGCGGCAGGCGGGTGTCGGCACCGAGGTCTATCCGGAGGCCAAAGGAATCGGACGGCAGATGAAATACGCTGATCGCCGTGGATTTCGACTGGCCCTGATCGCAGGGGCGGACGAGTTCGCCGGGGGAATCTGGCAGATCCGCAACCTGCAGGACAGCGCACAGATTGCCGTTCCGACGGATGCCGTGACCAGGACCGTGGTGGAGCTGCTGCAGCAGTCCTGAAGACCCTCGGCCCCATGTCCGAGCTGGTCAGGATGGTGCGGATCTGCCAGGCGCTGTGCCTGAGGGCGTGGACCTGATTGGACATCGCCACTTTGAGCCCCCTCTCCGCTGTACTCCTCACTGTACCACACTGCTCGGTTTTCATGACTTGCGGCAAAACCGCCCGGATTCGCGGCTCCGGTGGATCGCTTCGTCAGGATTCGGTCATTCGGTTTTCCTCGTACTCGTACTCAGCATCGCGGTACTCGTACTCGATCGCATCGGCAGCAACCGCTTTTTTGCGTTGGAACGAGTACGAGTACCGTTGCACTGACTACGAGTACGAGTACGACCTGTCTGACATGCATGACGGTGATTCTCCGAGCCGTTTCGTGACAACTGTGGAGACGCTCAGCGCAGCCCTTGATGCAGCGCAGCCCTTCATGCGGTCCCGGTGTGAGTCCACTCATGGTTCGCAGCAACCTCCGCTGTTTCC
>SYLK01000425.1 GCA_005809115.1 Planctomyces sp.
CGGCTGCCTCGCGGGGGACAACCAGCTGCGGCACCAGCTCCAGACTGGTCGCCGCGGTGCTCTCTGCCGAAATCAGGGTCAGCAGGGTCAGCAGCGTCAGCACGGGGGACAGCGTCAGCAGTGACGCAACATGGCCGGCTGTCGGCAGACTACGGCGACTGGGGAGCATCACAGTAAGTCCGAACCACCGCTGAGCAGTCGAATCCCGGCGTTCAGCGTTTCAGGTGCGACGGTGCCGGCTGTTCCGGTCAGGCGGCGAATCAGGACGAACAGGGCTCTCGAAAACCGATGCGGGATTACTGGCACGGCGTGCCGGGACCAGCAGACAGAGTCGGCGAATCGCATCTTGTGGAGTTGCAGTTTCGGTGATCACGATCATTGAATCAGCCGGAACCACTCCGTGAATCGGGATTGTGGGGGGGTGAGTCCTGCTTTCCTGTCAGGTTTCCGAGAAATCAGGTTGCAGCATTCCGTTGTGTTTCGCAGCCTGTGGCAGTTGTTCCGTCGGGCTGACGTCCTGCGGCTGATGGGCAGGAATCTTCTGGGGAAACCCGAGTGCAGGACGCTGTTATCCTGCTCAGGCCGGTTATAATGCGGACCTGCAGCCTGAATCCATTCTCGGTCCAGCTGTCCGGATATTGACGGGAACGCCGACGATGTCGTATCGCCTCCGGTTGGGACTGTGCTGCTGCCTGGCTGGCTGCCTCTGGTTCGAAGGACCAGCGATCTGGTTTCTCACTGCTGCTGCCACCAGTGCAGAGGACGTGGCATTGCCGAAATCAGATGCCGCGTCGCTGCCGCAGCCTGAATCCGGTGAGCAGCTGGCGGTGGTTCAGGACCGCCGCATCAACGAAGCGAGCGGCATGGCGCTGTCGGGACTGCGTGCCGATCACGTCTGGATTCACAATGATTCCGGTGATACCGCGCGGCTTTTTCTGGTCGGTCTGAACGGGATCACGCACAGTCTGGTCCAGCTTGACGACGCCATGCCGTTTGACTGGGAAGACATGTGTTCGTTTGAGAAGGATGGCATTCCGTGGCTGCTGGTGGCGGACGTGGGAGACAATGACCAGCGTCGTGGCAGTGGGGCCGGGCGGGGTGGTCCCCCTGCCTGTCGTCTGCTGCTGATCCGGGAGTTGCCGCTCCCGGATGCTTCCGAGCGAAAGACGCACCGCTGGAAAGTGCATGCCACGATTGAGTTCGCCTACGAGGATGGTCCTCGGGACTGTGAGGGCGTCGGCGTTGACAGCCAGGGCGACCAGATCCTGCTGGTCTCAAAGAGCCAGCCTCTGGCGTGTGGTCTGTCCAGCATTCCGCTGAAAACAGTTCCCGGCCGGCACGTTGCTCGTGCCGTCCGAATTGCGCGAATCGGTGTGCCCATCGCAACTGCGATGGACGTTTCGCGAGACGGCCGCAGCCTGGTGATCGCCACGCCGCTCAGTGGAGTGCTGATCCGGCGGAAGGCTGACGAATCCTGGAACGACGCCTGCCGTCGGATGGGAACTCATCTGACTCTGCCGCCTCGGAAGCAGGGCGAAACGGTGTGTTTTGGTCCGGAGGAAACATGCGTACTGCTGAACAGTGAGGGAATCCGGCAGCCGCTGTGGCGGCTGGATCTGCCCGCTGCCGTTTCTCCCGACTGAGTCGCGGCCGCCCGACTGAGTTGCCGCCGCCCGGAAAAGCCGTCAGGATACGGCCGGAGATCTGTTCCTCGTGCTGCGGGAGAAAATCATGGTCACACGCACGGTCACCGAGCGGCGGAATTTTCTGAAGGTGACATCCGGTCTGGCGGCTGCCATGTTCGTTTCGCCGGCCGTGTCCGCATCCGCGATGGCAGCCGACAAGCTGCGAATTGCCGTGATTGGTTGTGGTGGACGTGGCGGCAGCAATCTGCAGTCCGTCTCTTCGGAAGAGATCGTCGCCCTGTGTGACGTCAATCGAAATCAGCTGCAGCGGGCAGCCGCGGCGCATCCCCGGGCAAGGACGGACGTTGACTTCCGGCGAATTTTTGATCATGCGGCTGAGTTTGACGCGGTTGTGGTCAGCACCTGCGAACACACACACGCGTTTGCCACGCTGTTTGCGCTGCAGCTGGGCAAGCACGTGTACTGCGAAAAGCCTCTGACGTGGAACGTGGCCGAGGCGAGGATCATCCGGGAAGCCGCGGCCACAGCTGGAGTGGCGACGCAGATGGGGACACAGATCCATGCGGGTGAGAATTACCGGCGTGTTGTCGAACTGATTCAGGCCGGCGCGATCGGTGTCGTGCGGGAATGCCACGTCTGGGTGTCGCGGGCCTGGGTCAGGCAGGAATCCGAGGCCGACGCAGCCCGGCACAATGATATCGTGTTCGTGCAGGAACGACCGACGGCTGTGGATCCGATTCCCGATGGCCTGGAATGGGATCTGTGGCTGGGACCGGCCCCGGCTCGTCCGTTCAGCCACGTGTATTTTCCCGGTCCGAAATGGTACCGGTGGTGGGATTTCGGCAACGGCACGATGAGCGATCTGGGCAGTCACTGGATTGACCTGCCGTTCTGGGCTCTGAGACTGCGGGTACCGGCCACAATTGAAGCCGAAGGACCGCCGCCACACCCGGAGCTTGCGCCGGCGTCGATGCGAGTCCGCTATGAGTACGCCGCCGTCGGTGAGCAGCCGGAGTTGTCGCTGACCTGGTACCAGGGCACCTTTCGTCCCGAGATCTGGTCCAGCGGCGGAATACCGCAGTGGGACAGCGGAGTCCTGTTCGTCGGGGACCAGGGAATGGTCCTGGCGGATTACGGGAGACATCTGCTGCTGCCCGAGGACAAGTTCCGCGACTTCCGTCGCCCGGACCCCACGATCCCGGCGTCGCTCGGCCATCACGAAGAGTGGCTGCACGCGTGTCGGACAGGGGCGCCGACAACCTGCAACTTTGAATACGCCGGCTGGCTCACCGAAGCCAATCACCTGGGCAACGTGGCCTACCGCACGGGAAAGAAACTGGAATGGGACGCGGTGCAGATGAGAGCCGTGAATGCCCCGGAAGCCGATCAGTTTCTGCGACGTGAATACCGCCGGGGCTGGAAGCTGGCCTGAGGACGGCGCCCGAGATCTCGCGCCGGGAGAAAGGATGCTCGATGAGCCATCGTCAATTGTTTCTGCTGATCCTGACGATCTGGTCCGCAGAAATCTGCACCCGACTGCTGTTTGACGCGCTGATTCC
>SYLK01000426.1 GCA_005809115.1 Planctomyces sp.
AAGCTGGTTGAACGCCAGCAGGTGCTGGCCGCGGAAGGTCTTGTCGGCGGGCTGCTGGCTCTCAGACACTACGAGCTGTTCCTTCGGGGCGGTCGGCAGCCGGTGGCCCCGGAGTCTGTTCCCGAGGGTCGCGATCTTCCAGACAGTCAGTCCGCGACACCAGGCGCCACTGCGGGCGAGGCGGGGCCGGCAGAGCGAATGCCCGTCGCTGAGGCGGAGGCGGGTGCTGGCCGCGAAGGAGGTGGGGCGGCTGCGCCACTGCGTTCTCTGGACGCCGATATTCTGCAGCTGCAGCAGTTTCAGGACGCCGTCAACGGCCTTCCGGATTATGCCGCAGCCGCGAAGTGGCAACTGATCGATGTCGCCACCGAGAATCCGGACAGCGAGATCGGATTCGAGGCCATCCGGCAATTTCGCAGTCCAGCCAGGAAACAGGACCACTTCTGGAGAATTCGCAACGACCCGTCCGGCTCACGCCAGCTGCTGTACTACGCGGCGATCCGACCGGCGGAGCAGTGCCTTGCCTGCCATGCGCGGGACCTGGCGCGGCTGCGACAGCTGGACCTGGAATCCCAGCCCAGGGACGCCGCCATGCCGGTCGGTGCGGTGGACGAAAGTCGTCAGCCGCTGATGGCCGTGGTGCAGATTGCGATGTCCCTGGACAACGTGGAATCACAGCTGAGTCAGAACCGGGCGGTGCTGCTCGCGTCGGGGATTGTGACTTCGTTTCTGGCGATGATGGCGGCCTACGCGATCGTGCGGTACATCATTGTGAAGCCGGTTCTGCACCTGAAGGACGTCAGCGACGAAATTGCCCTGGGAAATCTGAATCTGCGAGCGGAAATCAGCACCGGTGACGAGTTCGAAGAACTGAGTCATGCGTTCAATCGCATGCTGCGCCACATGATGACCGTGAACGATGAACTCCGCGGACTGAACCTGAGTCTGGATGGAAAGGTGGACGAGCTGGCTCGCGCAAATATGGAGCTGTTCAACAGCAACCGGCTCAAGGACGATTTTCTGGCGACGATGAGCCACGAACTGCGGACTCCACTGAACAGCATCCTGGGATTCAGCGACATTCTGCAGACGGCTGCGAATCTGGATGAGCGTCAGAAACGGTACGTCCGCAACATTCAGACGTCGGGGCAGAGTCTGATGGTTCAGATCAACGACCTGCTGGATCTGGCGAAGATCGAGAGCGGGAAAATGGATGTGAATCCGAGTGAGGTGAATCTGGCTGAGATCATCGATCAGCAGGTGCAGCAGATCGCACCTCTGGCGGACCGCCGGAACATCGACCTGCGGGTGGAACATCCGACGGTGCCCCTGTTTCCCGCGTTTCAGGATCGCGGAAAAATCAGTCAGATCCTGAGCAATCTGCTGTCAAACGCCCTCAAATTCACGCCGGAGGGCGGGCGCGTCCGGGTGGGATCGCGGCAGCGGGACGCAGACCTTGTGGAAATCAGTGTGGAAGACACGGGAATCGGAATCCCGCTGCAGGAGCAGGAGCATATCTTCGAAAAGTTTCGGCAGGGATCAACGGTCGGCGGGGAGCGCGATCACGTCCGGCGGGAATATGAGGGAACCGGCCTGGGTCTGTCGATCGTGCGGGAGCTGTCCCGCCTGCTGGGGGGTGACGTGTCGGTGGAAAGCGAATTCGGCAAGGGCAGCCTGTTCGTGGTGCGACTGCCGTTGACTGCCCCGCGTCCGGGACTGGAAAAAACCCCGCCACTCGAATCTCGCTCCTCGCCGGGACTGGGACGCATTACATCCGTCGATCTGCTGACACCCCGGCGGGACGAACCGCCGCATGGGGGAACCGGGAGCAGCCCGACTGCGGAGCCCGCTCCGCCGGGACACGCGGTCCCGCCACAGCCCTGGTGACGACGTCTCATGCCGCACGTTCCGCCTGATCCCGCTGGATCCCCCTGTCCCGGATCGCTGCCTCGCCAGCCGGATTCCGGCGGTGCGGCAGCGGCGCCGGGCTCGCCGGGGCGAAGCGAACCGGGGGACAGACCGAACCCGAACGTCGCACGGAGAAATTTTCTCGCGCTGACTCTGCATCAGGTGGTGTTTCGCGTGGCATGGATCTTCAAGACGGAAAGCGTGATCATGCCGGCGTTCATGGACATGATCGCGGACTCCGGCATGATCCGGGGCATGCTGCCGCTGCTGAATCGCTGCGGTCAGTCCGTTGCACCGCTGCTGCTGGCGGATCGGATTGCGGGTGCGCGGTTCAAGTCGCGTGCACTGCGGCGATCCACCATCAGCATGAGTCTGCCGTTCTTTGTGCTGGCGGGATCGATCTGGCTTTACCGAAGCGCGATCCCCTCCTGGTTTCCCGCAGTTTACCTGCTGGCCTATGCGGTGTTCTTCTGCCTGCACGGCGTCAACGAGACGAGCTACAGCACGGTGCAGGGCAAACTCATTCCAGTCGTGTGGCGGGGCCGGCTGGCGGCCGTTTCCAACACGATCGGATCACTCGTCGCGGTTTGTCTCGCGTGGTGGCTGCTGGGGACATGGCTGCAGGTCGGAGGTCCGGAGGCCTTCGCGAAGATCTTTCTGTTTGTCGGGAGTGTGATGTTCAGCGCCAGCCTTGCCACGCTGCTGCTGCAGGAACGGGCAGACGCAGCCCCCGGCCCCCGCATCCGACGGCGACAGCACTTTCGGGAAGCATCCGGTCGGATCCGACAGGATGCTGTGCTCCGCGGGCTCTGTCTGATCGCGGGGATGTTCGTGTTTTCGCAGCTGCTGTTCCCGCACTATCAGCGACTGGGCCTGGAACTGCCGGGCGCGGAGCCGGTGCTGCTGATGGACTGGGTCATCGCGCAGCATCTCGGGGCTGCGGCATTCAGCAATATCGCCGGACAGATGGCGGATCGACTGGGCACCCGCGCTGCGCTGCGACTGCTCACCGCAGCCGCCGCGTGTGCTCCCCTGCTGGCGCTGGGACTCGCCTGGTGGGCTCCCCTGAAGTGGTACTGTCTGGCGTTTTTCTGGATCGGCGTGATACCTGTTACGCTGCGAATGCAGGTCAACTACCTTCTGGAGATCGTGGCTCGCAGCGAACACCCGTCATACATTTCCACCATGGGATTGTGCATGGCCCTGCCATTCCTGCTGTCTCCCCTGATCGGAGCCATGGTGCAGTGGTTCGGCTTCACGCCACCGTTTCTCTTCGTGGCCGGTATCGTCTCGGTGGCAGCCTTCAGAACGTGGACCATGCCGGAACCCAGACATTTCGGTTCGCCCCCGGCAGAACCGGCCCCGGACCCGGACCTGACACCGCGCTGATTCAGCCCATGGCCGCGATCTTCTGATCGACGAAGCGCACATGGTGGGGAATATGCCCTGCCACGCGTTCCAGCAGGGTTTCGAGCGTCAGCGGCCCGGCTTCGGAATGGACGCCGGTTCGCTGAAAATCCTCCAGCGGAATTTCTCTGAGAATTCTGACCACCTGCTGACGGATCAGGCCAATGAGTTCCAGCTCCTCGGACACACTCCGCCGACCGTACTGCAATCGCCTGGCGAACGCATCCGGATCACCACTGAACATGGTGGGATTGTCTTCAACCAGCACTCGCTTCAGGCGGTCGGCATAGACCAGCTCGAAGTCCGAGATATGGCAGACGAGCTGCCGAATGGACCACTGCCCCGCGACGGGTACCAGATCAAACTGGTCTTCACGGGCACGCCGCACGGCCGTACGGAGCAGCTGCGGACCGCATTCATATCGCGTGAGCAATTCTGTGATCTGCATGTCGGCTGCCTGTCCCGTGCCTGTTTCCGCCGCGGCATCTGTTTCCGCCGCGGCATGATACTGCCGTGTCACCGCCCGGGGAAAGTCCGCCACCGGGGGCGCAGGAAAAAAGGCCGATCGGATCTTGCGATGCCGATGGCCTTTTTCAGGGGCGACAGCTGCGTGCCTGCCGCGATTCTCCCGGGTTCGTTTCTCAGGCGAACCTCAGTCTCTCTCATTCGCTGCTTTCTCAAGGCAGCTGGGCTCAAGGGATCTCAACTCCGAGCCCGGTCTCTCTCTGCAGAAACCTCTATGCAACGACGATGCCGATTCGGGGCGAGGTGCTGGCCGACGACGGACGCCTGCAGTGTGGCCGTGTTACGCAAACGCTTACAGGAAAACATGTTGTGTCTCATGAAAAAATATTCCGAAAAGCATCGCGATTTCCGGGGAAGAATGCCGCGACCAGCCACTTTGCAATTTTTACAATCCTCCGGCTGTGTAATTCTTACAATATCCCGCATGATCCTCGGAAGGGATGATCACAGGTGTCTGAACCGATTCCCGACAATCCGCTGCTCCGGC
>SYLK01000427.1 GCA_005809115.1 Planctomyces sp.
GTCGCGTACGGCCAGCGCTGGCTCGTTCTCACCTGGCAGCGGCACGCCGTGCAGCCCGAGCCGATCGTAGAGATTTCCCAGTGTTCCTCCGGAGACGAAGGCCAGTGCGATCGTGAGCCACAGACTGGTGGCGGCCTTTCTCACGAACAGCCAGTACAGGATTCCCAGAAAGGCCACGACGCTGAGCGCGGCAAAGGCTGGCGCAAAGCCCTGTCCCATCCCCCACAGGGCACCACGGTTCAGATTCGTCTGCAACCGGAAACGGATCCAGGAATTCAGCATCCAGTCGGTGTGACCGCCCAGCCCCAGCGAAGCGAACGCAGCCTGCTTGGTCCAGAGGTCGAGCGTGAGCGAGGCTGCGACGATGACGACAAACATCCGCAGACGACCGGGGGGCAGCTTATCCATCAGCCGTGTTCCTCGCGGGCACGTTCGCAGTCGACGCAGTTACGGGCGTAGGGAATGGCCCTGAGACGGCTCCGTGGAATCCTGGCACGGAGCGAGGGCAGTCCCTTTGCCAGACATCCCTCACACAACCCGAAGGTGCCGGCATCAATTCGCTTCAGCGCCGCAGAAATCTCCTTCATGACTTCCTGATCATTCTCGACCAGATGAAGTGAAAAGTCCACATCCCAGGCATCCGATCCCATTTCCGCCATGTGATTGGATGACCTCTGGTCACCTCCCGTGTGTCCTCCGGACAGAGCCTCTTCTTCAAGCTGCTCGACGTCGCCCCGCAGCCGGGCCTGCAGCCGATGCAATACGGCGCGGAATTCTTCCAGCTCTTGCGGCTTGTGCATGATCTTGCCTAAAACATTTTCGGAACAGACTGGGAAATGACGGCCGTTCCGTTTGCCGCGCAGAGCCCACAGGCTGGCGCGGCGGCAGCACTCAGCAGGTCATGGGTAGTCCCCGGGCCAGAACTGTCCGGAGGCCGCCGAAACATCGTTTTCGCGGCCACTGCGGATGCTCGCTGCCACGACTCCCCTTTCGGGGGCCGGGATTATCCACTTTATCGAGGGCGGGGTCAAGTCACGTCCGGGAATGACTTTGTGAAGATTTGTCAAGTGATTCTGGAAAAATCGGTGGCTGACGCGGGAACTGCCGACGGCGAAGAGCCCCTGATAGGTGCTCCGTGGCCGCTCTCGCGGGTCTAAGTTTTTCCGAGCCCCCGAACCGTCTCCGGCATCGCCTCAGTGAAATCTGACGCCGGATCATATCCCAGGTCGTGCATCGCCTTCTCGATACTGAAATCGAGATTCAGGCCCAGGAACTTGATTCGCGCACGATTCACCAGCGGTGCATCCTGTTTCCGCAGGAGTCTCCACAGCCCCTCGAGTACCGCGGCCATCGCCCGGGCCACCGGAAACGGAACTGCCCGATCCGGGCGGCGGATCCCGGCAGCATCGCAGATCGTGTTGATGAATTCCTGCTTCGTGACAGCCCGCGGGTCGCGAATGTTGAACACCTCGCCAATCACATCATCCCGCTCAATGGCCAGCCAGATGGCCTGACAGAGATTTCCCACGAACGTATTGTTCATCAATTTCTGTGGATTTCCCAGATAGGCAAATTTTCCGGTGGCGAGCCGATCGATCAATCGCGGCAGGATCGTGCGATCGCGCGGGCCGTAGATGAATCCCGGACGCAGTGTCACGGCTGGCAGCTGGCGCGTCCGCACCGCCTCCTGCACCAGCGATTCCGATTCCGCTTTTGATACGGTATACCCGTCAATTCCGCTGGTGCAGGCCGGTGTGGACTCGTCCGTGCCGTAATGGTCACGGGCCTGATATACTCCCAGTGAACTGACCTGCACCCAGCGTTTCACGGTGCCGGCGGCGAGTGCGGCGTCGATCAGCGCGCCAGTACCAGCAACGTTGATACGGCGGAACTCGGCCAGGTCACCCCAGTCTCCGACTTTGGCGGCACAGTGCACCACCACCGTGACACCCTGACACACCGGAAACAGACTGTGCGGTTCGGCGAGATCCCCCGGCAGAATTTCGACCGAAAGACTCCGCAGCAGTTCCGTGTCAGCTCCAGGTCGAGCCAGACTGCGGACACGAATTCCGCGTTCCCGTGCCTGTTCGGCGACATGACTTCCGACGAAGCCCGTTGCTCCGGTAATCAACATCAGGTCCTGACTGGTCAGTTTCAAGGCACGAATTCCCGGAAAAGCGTGGCAGCCAGATTCTTCAGGCGGCGTGATTCTTCAGGCGGGTCGATTCTTAAGACGCGGGATTGTAGGGATGCTGCCCCAGGAAATCGAATCTGTGGCAGGCAGGCATCACTCTGGAGGACTCTGAGAAACTTTGAGGATCTCGCAGGTTTCATCAGCGATTCCTGCGAATCGTCGCGGAGTCCGGCGATCCCGGGCTCGTGGCTGATTCGCCTGTACCAGCTGCACGGGACTGTCCGATAACTCTGAGGGTTGGCCCCCTGTCGGCTGCCCGGTGCGAACGGCGGGCATGCAGGGAAGTCCGAGGAATGGCTTCCACGAATCCCTGCAGCTGATCATGTCGCGAATTCAGCTCGTACAGAACGGATCCAGTTGACACTGAACCGTCTCTGCGGCTGGATTGTCTGCGGCTGGATTGTCCGGGGGGCTGGTAAGGTGGGCGCCCCCGTTTGCGTTGTGACAGGATCACTTCTTCAGGATAGCGCTGACATGATGTCTCCGCACCAGATGCTGCTGCGGGCCTGCTGCTTTGTGGTGGCGGTACCGATCTTTTTTGTCAATGCCCATGCCCAGCTGGTTCCTGGAACCGGCACGCGACTGGCAAAGGTGGGCGACAACTTCGAGGATCCGGACTGGAAGTGGATTCCCAACGGCGAAAAGGCCAGTCGCGAACAGGACGAACAGGTTCGGTCTCCCACCGGCTTCTCCGCCAATCGCCACTGGTTTGAAAGCCCGAAACGCGGCATGCCGGATTTTATCCAGCGGGTTGAAACTCCGGCGGAAGGGCTCCCCGACAGTCGCGGCGCGCTCAAGATCCAGACTCTGAATTCCGGTATCCCCGGACGACCGACCGGGAAGATGGAGCAGGACGACCTGATCATGTCATGCGCTTCGAAGGTGGGCGCGATCAGCGTCAGTCGCAATCCAAGTTGCACCACTCGCATCTGGCTGCCGCCCTTCGACCAGTGGGAAAAACGCTCCGGTACTCATTTCGGTTACCGCGTCGACCTGAAAACCACGATCACCGAAAAGAAAAAAACGTTCCTGATCAGTCGCACCGAACGGAAACAGGAAGACTACTGGCCCGGATTCTTCATCGAATTCCACAGTAAATCCGACCCAAAGTTCAAGGAAGACGAGGCGAAGCTGCTGATTCGCGGCAATCAGCTGGGGCACGAAGTTCCGGGGCCGAAACTCACACCCGGGTGGTGGACACTGGGAATGTCGATGACTTCCGATGGTCGCGTCCACTTCTACGCCAGTCCGGGCGTGAATGATCTGACGGCCGCTGATCATCTCTATTCAGCATTCCCGTACAGTTACCAGGCAGAGTACTTCGCGACGCATTTTTACAATTCCTGCAATCTGTACGATGGACGCACCTGGTCGACACCGTTCATCATCGACGATCCTGCCATTTTCGTGCTGAGATAGTCGTCTCGACACTGCGTCCGCTGCCTTCACGGTGAGGACCGGCCAAAAAACAAGTTGAACA
>SYLK01000038.1 GCA_005809115.1 Planctomyces sp.
ACCTGCAGCGGTGTTGTCGTGTCGCCGGCGAGCACCACACCGCCAGCGATTTCCATCGGAAACAACAGATCCGTGATACCTGCCAGAGCCAGCAGACACACGACGCCCCGGGCGATGCGGGAAATGATCACAGCAGTCCTCAGCGTGCTGAATCCAGTGACCCTCTGCAGCCGCCGGGGGACTTCAATGGCTGCGTCCCAACCCGCAGCATGACTGATCCGACTCCGGAAGTCTGACACGCCCAGACCTGACGATCAAGCCCCGGCTCTCGCCGCGCGGCTCGTGCCGCCTGCTGCCTGAATACTTCGCCGGTGCCCTGGATGGCCGCAGGCCAGCGCCTGAGAACCTGCACAAGAACAGATTGCCGCATTCTTGCGGCACGGGCTTCCAGCCTGGGAATTCAGAATCAGTCTGGAAGCGTGCCCCACTCATGGTGAATCCGGTCACTGTTTGTCATGCAGCGTCTGATTGTCATGCAGCGTCTGGCCGCATTCCCGACCAGCAGCACCTCCCTGACTGATCCGCCAGCACTTCCAGTCCGGCACTTCCAGGCCGGCGAGCCCTGCCGCCGCAGCATCGGCCGTGCCAATCGCAATTGCCTGGTCCTGTGATCATTTTCTGAGAACTTCGCTGCGGCTCCGCCAGAATCCCTGGTAAGAATTGCCATCGGAAGTCAACCTCCCGTGGTCGCCGTCTGCGAAATCTGTCGGGCCTTCATCATGATGGGCGCTCGCGAAAAGTGAAGCAGGGTGTCAGTTTCAGGCTGACCAAAATCCGCACGGCGACGAACTCAACCGACCAGAAAGACTCACGCGATGGATTCTGTCTCTTTGATTTCCGCAATTGATGTTCACGGGCATTACGGTGTCTACGTTCAGCTGGACAAGGACCCGCTGTACAACCAGATGATGACCGGCAGTGCGGCCGAAGTGGTCCGTCGCGCGACTGCGGTCAATGTGGGCCTGACGATCGTCTCGCCGCTGCTGGCCCTGCTGCCCAGATTCCACGCGGACGCCGCCGTGGGAAATGACGAGGCGGCGCGGATTGTGGCAGAGACTCCGGGGCTGAAACAGTATGTTGTCATCGACCCGCGGCGGCCGGAGACCTACGCTCAGGCCGATGCGATGCTGCAGCAGCCGCAGTGTGCTGGAATCAAGCTGCATCCCGAAGAGCACGGCTATCCGATTCGAGAGCACGCAGCCCCGCTGTTCGAATTCGCTGCAGCACGAAAAGCCGTGGTGCTGACGCACACCAGCGAACAGAACAGTCTGTGTGAGGATTTTATTCCCTGGGCCAACAGATTTCCTGAGGTCAGGCTGATTCTGGCTCACATCGGCCACGGCTGGGATGGCGACATCACTCACCAGGTGCGAGCCGTCCAGAACAGTCAGCACAACAATGTGTTCGCGGACACATCGAGTGCCCGGTCGATCATGCCGGGCCTGATCGAATGGGCCGTCGGTCAGATTGGCGCGGATCGCGTCCTGTTCTGTACCGACACACCGCTTTACAGCACCGCCATGCACCGCGCCCGCATCAACCACGCGGATCTGCCCGACGCCGACAAGCGGCTCATCCTGCGAGACAACGCCCTGCGAATCTTCGGCGCGAAGCTGGGATCCGTACCAGCGCAGCAGCCGCCGTCTCCCCGCTGACGCCCGGGACTGCTGTGGACTTCAATCTGCATCTCGGGACGACCTGTGCCCCGCAGTCTTCTGCGACAACTGGAACTCAGCTCATGAAATCTGCCTGCGTGTCGATCCTGGCCCTGCTGTTCTCTGCGGCGGCAGAGGCTCAGGAGACTTTTTCAGCGCCCGTCGGTGAACGCCAGCTGTTTCTGGACGATCACGGAATCGCCCGGATCGATGATCTCCGGAGAACAGTGCATCAGCCCCGGAAGCGCGGACCGGTCATCCGCCCCGATCAGCCATGGGAGGCGGCTCTGCAGACTCGGTGTGCCCCGGCCTGGGATGAAGCGACGAAACTCTGGAAGTTGTGGATGCTCACGTCCACGCCCGTGGAAGGTGTGGCCGGGACGACCTATGCCGAAAGCGCTGACGGGGTCAACTGGACGAAGCCCATCCTGCACCAGTGGAAGTTCAGAGAATCTTCGGAGAACAATTTCATCGCCGTGGAGCCGGATTCTGCCTGGCCCGGCAATGCGATGGAAAACGTCGTCTATGATCCGGACGACCCTGACCCGCAGCAGAGATTCAAAGGATTCCTGGGGGCCTTCGGACGCCAGCCGATTGTCAGCCCGGACGGGATTCACTGGAAGAAACTGGATGTGGCCCCGCTTCCGTCGCAGGACGAGTCGAACCTCAGTTACGACCGCCAGCGCCGCACGTTCATCGCCACGCTGAAGACCGGGGGGCCGTTCGGCCGCTCTCATGCCATCTGGACCAGCACGGACTTCCGTCACTGGACGAATACCGGTGTCCTTTTCCATGCCGATGAAGCCGATCAGCGTCTGGCACGCGAACACATCCAGGCACGCCTCGCCGACCACAATCTGCAGCAGCCCCGCTACCACGACCCCGCGGATTACAATGCCGATATCTACAACGTCGGTATCTTCCGTTACGAAGGCGCGTACATCGCCCTGCCGGCCGTGTATCACGCGACAGGGAAAATCCCGATCGGCAACACCGACGGGTTTCATCTCATTCAGCTGGCCAGCTCGCGTGATCTGCTCAGCTGGGGCCGAATCGCCGATCGGCAGACGTGGATCGGCCCGTCCGATGTCCGGGACGGAGCGTTTGATCTGACCCAGCTGCTGCCGCCCAGCGCACCCATCCTGCGGGACGACGAATTGTGGTTCTACTACACGGGCCTGAAGTATCGCGTGCCCCCGGATCAGCCGGACCCCGGTGGCATCGGGGCGATCTGCCTTGCCGTCCTGCGACGGGACGGGTTCGTGTCGCTCGACGCCGCGAGCCAGCCCGGATTCCTGAACACGAAGCCGTTCTGCTGGTCGGGCGGCCGGTTGCTGGCCAACTTCGAAGCCGGAGATCACGGCGAACTTGTCGCGGAGGTGCTGGATCAGGATGGTCAGGTGATCGCCAGGTCGCAGTCGCTGACCGGCGATCAGACGCAGGGCGAATTTTACTGGAACGACGGACTGCCCGAGTCGCTTGTCGGGCAACAGGTCAGTCTGCGTTTCACCCTGCGGTCCGCCAGCTTCTACGCCTGGTGGCTGGCCGAGTAAGAACCCCTGACAAAACCTGCGTGAGCGGCCGACCTGCGGCGTCATCGCTCCTCGACGACATGTGTCGCCTCGTCACTCTTCCTGGCATCTCGACCACTCTCGAAGCAACGCGGCCACGGAGGTTTTGTCAGGGGTTCTAAGGAAACCGCGCGGAAAATCAGTGACCTGATCAGCCGGAACGCGCCGGCGTCCGGTTCCTGCGAAAACCGTGTCGTGGAGCACTTCATCAGCTGGCCGATGATTTCATGCCGCAATTTTACGGTCAAAACGAAACATTCAGGTCCACCCCTGTCACACACCAGCGTGATTCCGGTCAGGGGGCGTTGGGCTTCCCTGACCAGAAAATTTGTGCAACGGATTTTTTGGCCGGTCCTGACCGCCAGCGTTCTGCCATAATCGATAGTGAACCGTCATGTGGATTCGGATGCGACTCGATATTGGCTGGCTCGACCTGGCGACAGCCTTCGCCTGTTGCGTGTTACCACGCAGGCGGACCATCGCCGTCAGACAGGCGAGGCAATCGTGGAACAGCCAGGACGACTTCCTCGTCACACTCTCTGTGAGGTCTGCTTTCGATTTGTTGTTGCGTGCCCTTCAATTGCCGCACGGTTCGGAAGTGCTGCTGTCCGCGCTGACAGTCCCCGACATGGTTCGTATCGTGCAGATGCACGGACTCGTTCCGGTCCCCGTGGACACGGATCAAACGGGTCAGATTGATGCATCGTCGCTCCGTCGGGCGATTTCCTCGCAGACGCGGATGGTCGTGGTGGCCCACTTGTTTGGTGGATGGATGTGTCTCGATGAAGTCCTGGAAATTGCGCACGACCACGAGCTGCTCGTCGTTGAAGACTGTGCGCAGAGTTTTCGCCGAGTTGGCGATTCCGCTCACTCAGCGAGCGACGTGGCGATGTTCAGCTTCGGGCCAATCAAGACGGCTTCTGCGCTGGGCGGTGCGGTGGCCCGTGTCAGGGCGCCCGAATTGCGCGAGCGCATGTCCGAGCTGCTGCAGAGCGATCCGATTCAATCCCGCACTTCCTTCCTGCTTCGGCTCGCCCGATTCGCCGCGCTGAAGCTGCTGTCAGGCAACCGCACAGCCGCACTCACGCGGTACTGCGTGACACGACTGGGAGGCGATTTCGACGCGCTCGTCAACTCGGTTGTTCGCGGTTTTCCGACTTCGGGGCTGTTGGTTCACCTGCGTCGACAGCCGTCCTCGCCACTCCTGGGGTTGCTGGAACGCAGATGGCGGTCGTACGAATTCGGGCGAATCGAAAATCGCATCAGGCTGGGAAAGTTCCTGGACAGCCGGATTGGCCAGGAACACACCGCGACGCATTCATACTGGGTGTACCCGGTTTTCGTTCACGACCCCATCGCCATCTGCGAACGTTTTCAGGCGGCGGGGTTCGACGCGACACGCCAGGCAAGAATGACGGTGGTACCGGCTGTTGACGACCCGAGAACTCCGGCGTCAGCAGCCGCTGTCTGGAAACACGTTGTGTTCCTGCCATGGTATCCTGACATGCCGCACGGTGCGGTCGACGAAATGGCCGGTCTGATTCGGCCTTCTGATCTCCGGACGGGACGATGCGAGACCGCTGCCGAAGAAACCAGGAATTGACTTCGCGTGGGCACAGGGTGACGCCGGGAGAATGACCGGAGCGGTTCGTGCATTGCGTGAGTCAGGTTCCCCCCCCGCACTTCGGGCCTGCCGGCAGGAGTCAGGTTTTCCGTAGGGCTCGCCCCGGCGGGAACCCAACTGGCAGGCTACCCGCGGAACACGACCACCTCTCCCCCATTCATTGCTCTCGCTCGCCGGAGGCGAGCGAGAGAAATGAATGGGGGAAGTCAGGGGCGGCGGGCTCGTAGCCGCTCAGTTGTCGCTCCGACCGGGACAAGCCCGACGGAAGCGGCATTCGTGCGTGAACGTGCCTGACGTTCTGCTGGTCTTTTCGAATGAGCCGTGTTCAGGTCGGTATCACCGCAGCAACTGGTATCACCGCAGCAACAGGTTTCAGCGACTGCCGTCCGCAGCATGTGGCCGCGACCAAGCGGGCCGGAAGATCGTGTCATTCGTCCCGCAGGACACGCTTCAGCCGTGTCGTCAGTTCCTGTCGCGCGCGAAAAATGCGACTGCGGACTGTCCCGAGCGGAATCTCCAGAATCTGGCTGATTTCCTCGTAGGAACAGCCGTCGAGTTCCTTCAGCACCAGTGGCTGCCGAAACTCTTCCGGCAGCAGTTTCAGAGCAGCACGCACGGCTTCAATCTGCTCTTCCAGTTCCAGACGATCGGACGGTCGACTTCCCGCCGATTCCGTGATGGCCGCGAACCCGGTGTCTTCTGTGATCAGGTCGAGTGATGCGGTGGGGACGCGCGATCGTCGGTTGTGGCTGGTGGCGACGTTGCGGGCAATCCGGTAGAGCCACGAATAGAATGCGGCATCACCGCGAAACGTGTCGAGCTTTCGCCACGCCAGCAGGAAGGCCTGCTGGGCGATTTCGAGCGCATCGTCCCGCGAGCCGAGTGCATGTTCCAGACTGTGAACCAGCCGATCCTGATAACGATACACCAGCTGCTCAAACGCCGGGGTATTCCCGGCGATGGCATCGCGAATCAGTGTCAGATCGTCAGCTGAATCCAAGATTGCGGCCTGGTCAGAACTGTTTCCGATGGCGAGCGGCATTCCGCCGTCGCTGCAGCCTGGAACGGTCGCTCCGCAGATTACCGTTCCCCGTTCACAGCAGCAGCATCGCAGCTTTCAGGCGAACTTCCACCCTGCCCGCCTGCCCGCTCCGAATAAAGTCCAGCACGACCGTTTCGCCCGGCGCATGCGCGATCACGGACTGCTGAAGTTCCGCACCGGTCCGCACCGGCCGCCCATCAATCGCCAGAATCTGATCACCCAGCTGTATCCGGTAGGCTCCAATCAGCTGCGTGCCCAGCAGTCCGGCGTCCGCTGCGGCTGTATTCGGGTAGACATAGTGAATGATCGGGCCGCGGTCGAACAACGCGTCCGGAATGCCCAGACGACGCGCCGAAGCCCGGTCCAGTGTCCCGATCCCCAGCTCCGCCGTCTGCTTCTGGCTGGCTTTCTCGAGCACGTCACCGACCGACCGGGCCACGTTGTTGATGGGCACGGCGAACCCCAGCCCGGCCGACGCACCACTCGTGCTCACGATCGCAGTGTTCACGCCGATCAGACGACCCGCGCTGTCCAGCAGCGGACCACCCGAATTCCCGGGATTGATCGCGGCATCCGTCTGAATCAGACCATTCAGAAACTCGTTGTTCTGTTCGGTCGGCACACTCCGGTTCAGTCCGCCGATGACTCCTGTCGACAACGTGCGATCGAAGCCAAACGGGTTTCCAATCGCCAGCACCTTCTGGCCCACTACCAGGTCATCCGATGACCCCAGCGTGATCGGATCCAGCTGAGACGCCTTCGCCACGACCTTCAGCACGGCGATATCATGCTGATAGACGGCACCGACGAAATTCGCGTCCAGCACCGACTGATCCGGCAGCTGCACCTCCAGCTGCGTGTTCGTCTGAAACACAGCGTCCCGCACGACATGGAAGTTCGTGATGATGTGCCCCGCCTCGTCCCACACGATCCCCGTCCCGGACGACAGCTCCTGCGTTTCACGCCCACCCAGCGAAACCGGCTGAAACCCCTTGGCCCGAATGAACACGACGGACGGCGACGCCAGTTTGAAAACCGCAATGTTTGCGGCTTCATCCGCTCCCAGTTCGCCGCGCGGTGTCACCGTGCGGGGTGTGTAATTCAGGCGGTTTCCCAGCGTATCCGACACGGTGCGAAACATCAGCACGGCCAGCAGGATCACCAGAATCACAACCAGCCAGCCGTTCGCTGCGGCCCCCGCCGGATGGGGGCCGTGTGAATCATTGTCTGAGATCGCCATCAGCACAGTTCCCGGACCCGTCGTTGACCGCACCGTCGCTTTTCGACGAAAACATCGTCATTCCAGACGACCTTCCAGCTTATCCACAATCTCATGCAGCGATTCCGCAATCCGGTGGCGCACCTTTTCCGGCTGATCCTCCAGTACGCTCAGAATCTCTTCAGTCAGCGCCTTGTTCAGCCGCTCCAGCAGCAGTGCCGCCTTCTTCCACAACTGCTCCGGAGTCAGTTCCGCACGCCGCGGACCGGCCGCGTCGTCTCCTGCCTCCGCCTGCGGTACCACCGTGGCCTCAGCGCGAAACGGCGCATAGCCCTCCGATGATTCCCGAGCCGCAGCGTTCATCCGAGGTGCCGCTTCCCGTTCACCCGCCACCGGAACCGCCCGACGCCCCTGCCCCGCCGCCGCATACTGCGCGGGGTCCACCACGGTGCTCAAGGGAACCGCCGACATGTCCAGTCCCAGCGGCGATGCCCACTCGCTGTAACCGTCCGATGATTCCGCAAACAGATCCTCTCCACGCTGCGCTCGCCGCCACGCCCGCATCTCAGCCACCGTCGCCTCGGAAGCCTCAGCCCAGCGCAGACATTCGTCCGCATCATCCCAGTTCATGGCCACGTAGAAAAACGACCACTTCAGTCCCGGGTACTCACGAAAACTGGATCCAAACGACTCCCACACTCGCCGTCGCTGATAAATCTGGTCACCCGTCAGACCCACCATCTGACCGAAATCGCCATCAGTCCGTCCTCGAGCGTACCGCTGAGTCCACTTCGAGGCGCATTCTCCCACGATCCAGTTGCACTGACTGACCGATTCCCGCGCCGTTGAAATCAGCTGCTCTTCCGATTCTGCCACAGTTTTTTTCCTTCTCTGCTGACCCGCCTGCAGCGTTTTCCCGCAGACAAAAGCCCCCCGGAAATTCGGGTTACCAGCCATTTTCCAGCGG
>SYLK01000428.1 GCA_005809115.1 Planctomyces sp.
GTCTGCTGGCCCGTCGACTGAGTGAGCGTGGCGTCCGTTTCGTGCAGGTCTACTACGGAGATGGGCAGCCCTGGGATACGCACAGCAACCACCACGACAGCACGCGCCGGCTGTGCCTCGACATTGACCGCCCGATTTCCGCTCTGCTGCGGGATCTGAAGCAGCGCGGGCTGCTGGAGGAGACCCTGGTGCTCTGGGGGGGCGAATTCGGGCGCACCCCCACATCGGAAAACGGCAACGGACGCGACCATAATCACCACGGGTTTACCGTCTGGCTCGCCGGTGGCGGCATCCGAGGCGGTATGACGTGGGGCGAAACAGATGACTTCGGATTCCGGGCCGTCCACAACCGAGTACCTGTTCACGACCTGCACGCCACGATTCTGCACCAGCTGGGTCTGAATCACGAACTGCTGACATATCGATATGCGGGGCGCGACTTTCGCCTGACAGACGTGGCCGGCCACGTCATCCGCGACATCATTCAGTAACGTGCGCTCGCAGGCTCAGAGAATCCTGTCATTTCTCGAACACTGCTCACCGGCGCGCGGCGCGGAAATCCAGGCTGCCCTGGAGAGGCTGCGACAATCCGGTGCGAACGAGCTGGAATGATACAGCCGTCATGCCGACAATGCGTTCATCGCTGAGAATGAACCGGAGATTGTCGGGGCCGAGTGTCTGGTAACCATCCAGACCGACGAGAACGTCGCCGCTTTTCATGCCATGTCGGGCGGCCAGGCTGCCGCTGCGAACCGACGTGATCTTCATGCCACCTTCGTAGCGCCCGCGGATCTGACTGCGGTCCCGCTCATCCAGCTCCGCCAGACGCAGCCCCAGCAGATCCCACGCCTTGCTGACGATCGGATCCGCGGTCGCCGTCGCTGTTGTGGCCGGACTGGACGAGGTGGCTGCGCCGGCTGCCCCGGCCGTCAGCGGCTCGGTGACCGGCCGGCGAGCTGCAGTCTGCGGTGCGGTCGGGGAATCTGTTCCGGCGTTGATGGGCCCCGCCGAGGCACTGATCGCAGTGCCCGTAGACCTGCCATGCCCGACGACATACTTCACCGTCTGATCGCGCCCGTCGCGACGCAGAATGATCTCGACAACCTGTCCGGCTGGCAGATCGAGCAGCGATCGCTCGAGGTCGGTCCCGTCCTGAACCGTGACCTCACGGACCTTGCAGATGATGTCACCTGACCGGAGCCCGCTCCGTTCCGATGAGCTGCCCGGACTCACTTTCTCGACCAGCAGCTGATGATTTCCGGGCTGCTTCACGTCGGTCGTCGTCAGCCCGTGCGGCAGTCCATTCAGGCGCTCAACACTCATCAGCCGGGCGATCGTGCGTCGCGCATCATCGATCGGAATGGCAAAGCCGATCCGCTGGGCTCCCTGGCGAATCGCCACGTTGATCCCGATCACTTCTCCGTCAAGGTTCAGCAGCGGACCACCGCTGTTTCCCGGATTGATGCTGGCGTCCGTCTGAATCAGGTTCTGATAGGACTGCGTCTCGTCGACTTCGACGTCGCGATGCAGCGCGCTGATGATTCCGGAGGTGATCGTGTGTTCGTAACCATACGCGTTTCCGACGGCGAACACCGTCTCCGCCAGCATCAGGTCGGTCGACGTCCCCATCGGCATGACCGTGAGTGGCTCGCGGGATTCGATGCGAATAATCGCCAGGTCCTGTCGGCGATCGAATGAAATCGGACGGGCGTCGTACGTGGCCCCGCCGTCCAGTGTCACCAGCAGCTTGTCGACGTCCTGAATCACGTGGTAGTTCGTCACGACGTAACCACGCTCATCCACCACGATTCCCGTCCCCATGCCGGTCACTTTGCGGGATTTCTGGGAGAAGAAACGGGTTTCCTTCTCGTCACTGGCCAGCCGTTCGGTATGGATATTGACCACCGATTTGCGGCATTGCCGGACCGCACGCACCAGCGGAGTTTCGCGCGTCATCGCCGCGGGTGCCCCGGCAACCACGGGATGAACGGCAGTCGCGCAACTGAGCACGGCAAGTGTCAGCAAGGTTCGCTGCAACGATCCCGACATTCAGAACCTGCCCAATCTTCACGGAGTGTGATAGTATCCGTGGCGCACGCAACCACGCTTCCCCCTGCTCCCTCTCGTCAATCGACGCACCGTGATTTTCGGCTTGAAGCAGCGGGAAGCAGAAACGCAAACTTTACCTGTATTACACGGGTGTGAAGACAGGTAAGATGTGAAGGCAACTCAGGCGAAAACATGGGCAAATCACAGAACCCGGTGCCTTCCTCTGAACTTTTCCGCGTCGGTCGAACTCGTTTTCCCAGGCGGGTGTTCAGTTCTGGCGGGATGCCGAAAATCCTTGAAAATGATGGGGGATCTGGTGGTCTCCGCAAGATCACGCCACAATACGACAGCGGAGCTGCACCGATTACGGCAGGATTTGCCTGTTGCATCAGGTAGTCTGCAGCGGGTCGGTGGGATTCCGGTGTTCTCAGAATGATTCGGAGGAGCAGCGAACATGACGGGGGATAACGCAGGTGACGGACCTCTGAAGCAGGCGCGGGGTCTGATTCGAAAACGAGACTTTGCGGGTGCGATCGTGTATCTGCGGAAACTGCTGGACGAAAACGCGTCTGACGCAGATGGCCTGGAAATGCTGGGACTCGCATATTTCCTCAGTAAGGATCCGGAAAATGCCCGAGGGGTCTTCGAAAAACTGACGCTGCAGGATCCAAAGCGTGCCTCGGGCTGGATCAATCTGGGTGCTGTGCTCAACCAGCTGCGGGATTACAAGAAGGCGGCTTACGCCCTGCGACGCGGTCTGCAGCGGGACCGGAACAATGCCGAGGCGTATTTCAATCTGGGTGTGGCCCAAAAAGGGCTCCGGATGAATACAATGGCGATTGCAGCCTACAAGGATGCGATCCGCTGCCGGCCGGAAATGGTCCAGGCGCATCTGCATCTGGGTGCGCTGTATGCCGAGATGAAGAATCAGGGACTCGCGATGCAGTCCTTTCAAAATGCGCTGAAACACGATCCGGAGTCCGAGCGGGCAAAACAGCTGCTGGAGCAGGTGCAGGCATTCCAGCGTCAGGCGCGAAAGGCCGCCTCGCCATTTGGCCGGCTGGTTGACGAGGCGGAACTGTCCACCCGCGTTCAGGATCTGGCTGTCAGGTCGCTGGATGAAGACCGCCGTACGGAGGAACGCGAACTCGTTCAGAACCTGACCAAAAAAATTCGCCAGAGTGCCCGGGATCTGGTGCCGCTGCTGCAGGAAGATCTGCGGCAACTTGTCCACCAGCTGCAGGTGATCGTACGGCAGGGTGATGCGCGGCATGCCAATCCTGAACCGCATCGCAGACTGGCTGAAACGATCGAGACGGCACGGGAACTGCGAACCGTCGTCGCCGACGGATTCGCCGAGCTGCGTGATCATCTGCGAAAGTGATGCACCGCCGTAATCCTTCCCCCCAGTGGTGGTGCCATGGATTCCGGAGTTGCACCAGGCGATGCCAGCCAGCAGACCCGCTCGGCAGCAGACTTCACCCGGCTGGCCAGGTCTGCCCGGCTGACAGACTCGCCCCAGGTTTGCCGACCGGCAGCAGAAACTGAACACTCAATTCCGCGGCGGAATCGGCCGATGAACGAGCCTATCGGCAGAATTTGCCAGTCCCTGCGGCTGCGAAGGCGCCGTTTCTGAGAAATGTTGTCCGCCTTGTGTTGGGGGATCTTCAATGCGATGGAATCATGTTGTGGCAGCTTCGTTGCTGCTGTCGTGGCCGGGAGCCGTTCAAGCGGACTCGTGCGGAGTTTCGGGGAACTGTGGATGTGCCGCCGATGGCGGTTCCCATTCGGTCTGTCTGGGATGCCAGGAAATATCGGCCTGCGGGCCATGCTCAGGATCCCCCGGTTGCACAGGCGGGGGATGCCTCCCCGGCTGCAGTGCGTGTGGCAACGGAACGTGCTGGGACTGCACATGGGATGAAGGCATTGATGTCGACAGTCTGACGCCGGAGGCACAGTCGAAACAGCTCTATCTGGCGTCGCAGGCCCGTATTAAAGTCGAGCTGCCGGACGATGCGGCCGTGCATCTGCTGGGGCAGCGAATGTCAACCCTGGGCGAGAAGCGATCGTTCGTCGTGCCGATACCGGATCAGGCCAGGGTGTACAAGTACGAGATCCGGGTGGACGTCGTACGGGGTGGAAAAAAATACTTCAAGAAGCTGAAGATTGATGAGTTCCGCGCGGGGACGATTCTGGCAGTGAAAGTGGCGGCTCCGCCCGTTCCGGAAGGTGAACCGGCTCAGATTGTGATTGAGGCGGCTCCGGAGGCGGCGGGCGGGAAACCAGCGGACCTGGAAGACGGCGAGGATGCAGACGATGCGGCTCCGGCGCCTGGCGTGTGACACAACCCGGCCCCCGGTTGCGAAACCGCTCGGCACATGGCCCGCGGGTGGGCAACCGCCAGGCACATGAACGCTGACAATCAGTCGCCGTCACGGTTCTCGGGTTCTCGGGACAGAGTGGCAGAGAGTCGCGGACTCGGGGCTGGATTTCTGAAGGCGTCGCTCGGTGGAGTGACGCCTTTTTTCGTCCGGGACGGGGGGAGTGCAGCGGGCGACTGTTGTTTGCCCACCGGTCATGGTATCCTGAAGACTACGATGGCGGCAGTGAGGACCCGTGACCGCTGCTTCCTGGGCAAATGAACAGCTTGGCAGTTGGTACGGGAGTACGGCTGTGTCGACAGGTCGGGGACGTTCCTGGCGTCCGGAGAAAACACACAGGGCGCGGGATTCCAGGCGTCGGCAGGTCAGAATTGTCGGTGGCCTGCTGGCTGTTCTTGTCAGCGTCGCCGGCTATCTGGTCTGGAGCTGGCTGCGGCCGGTTCCTCCGCTGCATCTGGTGAGCGTTGCAGCCCCTGGACTGGTTCCGCAGGAAGGCATTTTTCGCGGATCGTTCCATGCGGCTGCGGCACATAACGTCGCCGAGTTTGCCAGACTGGCAGAGCAGATTCACAGCAGAAACTCGGGGCTGGTCGGTGAGCCCACCCTGGCTGCCGGTCCGAGCGAACTCGAACAGCTGCTGCGAACGGCCGCGAATGAGAAGCTCTTCATCTACTGCTGTGCGGATGCCGTGGCGGTGCCTGACGACACTCCGGGTTCCGTCGTGCTCGATCTGCTGCCGGGAGGTCCGAACACACAGCCGCTGCGGTTCGCAAAACTGCTCAGCATGCTCCAGGGAGCTGCGGCGCGGCAGATCGTGCTTGTTCTGGAACCCGGCGGACGGGAACCGGGGCTGGCTTCGGGCGTCCTCACCAGCGATGTTGTCTCCCTGATCGAACAGGAAGTGAAATCCGCAGCGATTCCGTCGCTGACCGTGATCTGCGCCTGCGGTTTCGGTCAGCGCAGCTGGGAGTATCTCGACGGGAATCCAGCGCGTAAGCCGGGCACTCAGCCCGGAGCCCCTCCGGCAGAAGTCTCCGACCAGTCAGCTGCGGCCAGAGTGTACTATGGAACGGCGTTCGGACACTTCCTGCGACAGGCGCTGCTGACAGGAGAAACCGCCACTGCCGACCGTCTGTTCCAGTATCTCAAAACAAGTACCGCGGACTGGGTCCGGGAACACCATCGGGAAGTTCAGACCGTCACCATGTTTTCGACCGGGAAGAACGCGGCCAGCGCACCGCTGCTGTCGCTGGCCAGAGGTCTGCCGGGGATCGATGCGACCGGATCGCAGCCAGCTCCGGCTGGCGCCGTCGCTGCGCCAGCCGATGGCATTGCGGCAACTGGCGGAACAGGAGCAGGCAGCACTGCTGCCGGGGCCGGGCCAGGGCCGGAAGATGCGGGGACGTCCGGCGGCACAAAGAAACCCGGTCGGCCGGAAACGCCGGCAGATCGGTTTCTGCGACAGATCGCTTTGCGCGACGAACTGGCCACCTTGGCAGTGGCGCCCGCCGCGGCACCCGTTGAGTGGATCGACCTGCAGTCCCTCCTGCTTTCCTTCGAACGCTGCCTGCTGTATGGCACCGATCCCGAAATGGCACCGCTGCATGATCGCATCGCAGAGCAACTGAATCTGTTGACGCAGCGGGCTGCACGAGTGGCGCATTCCCTGCACGACGACCGCATCAGGCAGTGGATTTGTCAGCCGATCCCGCCGAGTGCGGAACAGCTTCAGAAATTTCCGGAGTATCTGGCAGAGGCCGTACCCCCGGCAGGGACCGGCCGCCGGCTGCCCAGAGAACTCCAGACCGCCGGACAGGACCAGCAGGCGTTCGCTGGATGGTTGATGGCGGAACTGAGTCAGCTGGCCGGAGCGCCCCGGGAAGAACGACTGAAACGGATCGGCGGTTATGCCGCGTTCCTGCAGGTCCTCCGGGGATCGCAGTCCGGATGGCAGTCGGCCGACATGCCCCACCAGTTGACAGCCCTGGCGGAAGTGCTCCGAGATGACGACGCTGCGTGGCAGTCTGACGTCCTTCCGCCACTGACGCGACTGATTCAGCTGCGCCAGAAGGCGCTGCAGGCAGGTGCCGGACTTCTGCCGGGCGGACAGCTGATCCGTCGGCAGCAGTGGGCCAGCGTGTCCGGCCGGCTGGACCAGTCGCTGACACGACTCACCGCTGCCGAAGGATGGCTGTCGTTGGGACGCCCCGGACTGCAGCCGGCAGTGGATCGGCTGAGCGAGGCGGAACTGCTGCTTGGCGACGTGGAAAAGTCACTTAGGAACAGTGGCCCCATGATCGCTGTGGCAGATGCCCGATTGACGGAACTGCCGTTTCTGCTTCAGTATCTGGCCGATCAGCAGGAGCAGAATGCGCTGTTGCAGGAAGAACTTCGATCGGTGGCGCGAATGGCGCGAGCGGCAGTCAGCGGCGAGGACCCGGAATCCGCGTTTCCACATGGTCAGATGAGTGCCATCGGGCTGACTCAGGAGCACGTGGCCGCGATGTTCGCACTGACCCGTGCTCCGTCCGAATCGAATATCAGTCGCCCGGCCGATTACGCACTCCTGCAGCAGTATGCCCGGGATCGCCGCTCCACTGCGAGCCGGCTCTCCATGTACGAACGCCGAGCCCTGCTGAGCCTGCCCCGGGATGCAGATCGCCAGACATTCCTGCGGCAGTTGCCTGAACCGCCCACGGGCAGCCAGCCGGACCGCACTCGTGAGAGAACGCAGTCCGGAGTCTGGCGCGGATTCTGGTCCGTGCGGCTGCTCGACGCTCTGTCCGAAGGATCTGTGTCGACTCAGAGCCTCTGGCAGCAGTGGCAGCTGCTGGTCGAGTCACTGCTGGCGGAGACGGACGCAGGTGAGCAGACCGGCCTGAAGTCCATCGCGATCCGTTCGCGACTGGCGACGGATCTTCAGGCAGCCTGGCGGCAGTTCCTGGACCAGCGTCGGCAGGCGACGGAAAACGCCGCCTTCGTTGATCGCACCGAAGTAACGCGACTGATCGTGGACGACCTGCGACGACGGTACTCGCCGAGCAGCACCGAGGTGACTCGGCTGACCTATTTTCCGCTCCTGCGCGACCTCAGCGGCAGCCCGCCGGATGAGCCGTCCTGGCTGATCGAGGTCACTCCAGCCACGGTGCAGCTGGACGCAGCCAACCAGGCGGCTGTATCCGTTGTCGCCCGGGGCGCTGCTTCCCTGTTCGCTTACTGCACGCCCGACATCAGTGTACGCGGGGCGGAACCAGCCGGCGAAGGCTGGTTCCGCGTCCCCTCGAAAGCGGCCTCAGGGACTCCGATCTCACTGCCACTGGAATCCGTGTCGTCCCTGACAGGTCCGGTACCAGTGCTGCTGGTGGCGGTCGATGCCGACGGGATTCCTGCCGCGGCGCCGCAGAGGTTCCTGATATTTCCCAACACAGCTGCCGAATGGCGAGTTGAATTCGTGCGGGCAGACGATGGACGACCCCTGCAGCTGGTTCGGTCCGCCACACCCCAGGAGGCACAGGCAAGTGCCTGGGAACTGCGGCTCCTGCCGAATACGCGGGATGCCTTGACCGGAATGCACCGCCCATCCCCCATCAAGGTGCGTCTGCGACGTGGGCGTGAGGGAAGCGTACAGAGTGCCCGCGTTCAGGCGTACAGGCTGCCGGAAGGAGACTCGTTGTGGTCATCTCCCGTGACGGTTCAGATCTCGACGGAATCACTGACTTCGGATTTCCTGCCCCTGATTCAGGCTGCCGCAGCGGCTGCGGGCGCCCCGCCCGCAGCCGCTGCGGCAGCGACGGCGGCTCCGGCTCAACTGAACTTCACTGGCGGGATGAGGTTCGCGATCACGCCGGAAGGCGGACTGGACCCGCAGCCGACATTGATCGAGATCTACCCCGTGATGTCGCCCGTGACTCAGTTTGTTCAGGTTCCTCGCCCCACTTTCAGCCAGCAGGATCACCTGCTTGAGTTTCGTGTTGACCGGGTCCGTTCGGACGGGTCATCGGTATTCATGCCGGATCAGATCGCGGTCGAAATCCACTTCAGCCGCCGACTGCTGCAGTTTCTCAGGCCCGGAACCCCGCTGACAGAACCGAACCTGTCGGACCAGGGCAGGTTGTTCAGCTTTGCGTTCCAGCCGGAAATCCAGCAGGCGACGTCCGACGGCGGCCTGGAATTCGGCATCTCGGCGGCCGGCCTGCCCCAGGTGTGGCGGTGGAAGATCGTGGGCGATAACGATCCGATTCTGATTCAGGGCCAAAACGGTGTCCCCGAACTGCGGGCAGAACTCGATGTATTGAACCCCCCTGAGGAAGTGAAACGCCTTCCAGGACCAGAACTGCTGATCGGAGAAGACTGGCCAAAGGCACGCCTGCGAGCAGCCGTGCATTTTCAGGGTGACGATCCGGCTGCCGGATCCAGGCTCGAGTTTCGGATTCGCAGCGACTCGGGGCAGGGGCCGCGTCTCGGCGCTCTGCCTGTCACCGGCAGGTACCGCCGGGACATCCGCGTGGCAGCGGGCGAAAACAGTGTGTGGCTGTTTCAGTCGGAGACATCCCTGTATTCCACGGACGAGTTTGATCTCAGTCGGGCGGGGATCAGCCTCAGTCAGCTGGGGCTGAGCGACGGTCCTTGCGCACTCGTCGCGGAACTGACGGCACAGGATACCGGGCAGCCAGTCGCAGAGGCAGTGGCTGCCCTGACGCTCGATGCCACCACCCCCCTGATGGCCGAATCGGATGTCGTTCTGGAAGCTGCCACGATCGGTCCGAATCAGCCGCTGAAGGGAACTGTTCGTGCCACGGATGCCGAGTCGGGCGTGCGGGAAATCCGTTTCGGACTGGATCCTGCCATGCTGACACCGATCAATCTGACCAGTGTGGCACCGGCCGCCGGAAATTTTGCCATCCCCGCGTCACAACTGCCGACCCTGGAACCGAAGGAACAGGACCAGACCCGCCAGATTCCGCTGTATTTTGAGGTGGAGAACCGTGCCGGACTGGTCCGGAAGCTGAAGACATCCTTTGCGCTGGTTCGCCGCGGCAAGCCCTCTGAACCCGCGGCAAAACCACCCGGGCCTGGAAATATTCAGGTTACGTTCGGTACCAGCAAGACGCCCTATAAAGTCACCATTACCGGTCCGAAGGCGGCTGAGATGACGGGGACCGGCAGTGTCATTTTTTCCGATCTCCCGGTGGGTAAGTACACTGTCCAGTGGAAAACCGAAGCCCAGGGACTGAATCCGGGCAGCCGGTCTGTCACTGTGCAGAGCGGTCGGACGGAAGTCGTTGAGGCCAGACCGAAGTGAACCGCCCGCTGCAGCAGCCTGCCTCGCTGCAGAGTCAGACACCACGCCGGAACTCGGCTGAGTTCTGACGTTTTCCTTCATCCAGCTCCGCGGAACTCCTCTGTATGTCATCCCTGTTCTATAAAGTCCTCGAATGGTGTCGCTGGCTGTTTGGCGTGTTTCCCAGATCCGCGGTCGGGTCACCCGTGATCTACCTCACGGTGCACTATACGTTCATGGCCCTGCTGGCGA
>SYLK01000429.1 GCA_005809115.1 Planctomyces sp.
CAGCCAGAACCAGCATCGTGTGAACCGTCCGGTTCCATTGCGTCGTATGCATCAGTTTCTCCCGAGTGATGGCAGCAGGCGTTGCGCGGAAGTCAATGTCGGCAGCAAGGCAGCCCCGGTCGCATCGCTGATCCGCAGCTGGAACTCATATTTCTGCGCCCATTCCTGTGTCTGCTCATTCTGACACAACTTCAGCAGGATGACATTGGCTCCGGACCGGAATTCCGCCGGGATGCGGTACTGATCCATCTGCGAGCTGCGATGATACTCTTCCCGTTCGAACACTGGACGCCCATTGACCCAGAGTTTCCATGCGTTGGGTGTTCCCAGCCGGATTTCCACAGTCCGTTCGTCAGTACTGCTGAAGGTCGTTGTCAGGTACATCAGTGAACCTTTGTGGTTACTGATCTGCGAAGCGATGTCGATGATGCCGAAGTCATCCGTCGTCGAAATTGGCTCCCACCTGACCTTTCCCAGCTGGCCGTCGTATTCTCCCTGCAGATCAAGCAGTTCCTCGGGCGGATAGATCACGGCGTAGCCCTTCTCTTCCTTGTTGTCAAACGGCCCGATAACCCGCCATTCTGTCAGAAAACCAAAGTGCCGCTGCAGATCAACTGCCTGGCCGTCACCCCGCAGCGCGGTCGCGATCGTCTTGACCTGATCCTGATGCACAGCTCCCTGCAGTGCCTGCCGGTAGAGCTGCAGGGATGCTGCCTTGTCCGTGGCTGCCGCGGCTTCCGTCAGCAGCCGAGCCACTGCATCACGACGGAACTCCGGACTGGGATCCAGCAGCATCTCGGGGATCAGCGTCTGCTCCAGCGAGGCGTCATCGTGCAGAAGCGATTCATACGCCAATCGGCGGGCCGCCGGTGAACCCGACAAATCACGCACAAATTCCAGCATCTGTGCCCGCGGTAAGGGCCGGCCGGCTTTTCGTTCTCGGTCCGCAGTGCGTTCGAAAGCACTGCGCAGCCAGTTGACAGCCAGGGGAGAGGCGTCTCTGAATCCATGCAGAATCGGCAGCAGACTGTCCTGGCCTCCCTGAAGCAGCAGATCGACAGCGCTGCGCGCCGCAGCCGCTCCTTCCGCGCGCGGACCAGCCGCGCGAAGCGTGCGGATGGCCTGAGCTGCCTGATCATCCGCAGTCGCGGAGATGCTCGTCAGCGCCACCAGCAGTGAGACTGTCACCAGACACCAATGCATTTCAGAAGCCTCCCATAGATGTGACCAAAATTCCGGGGCAGGATCGCCTCCTGCTGTCGACGCTTTTCGTTCGATCAATCGAGAGACGATTAACGTCCAGCGGCTCATGTCCGAAAGCCGATTGCGGCATCACACTCCTTTCGAGTACGAGTACCGCGGTGCTGAGTACGAAGGTGACTTCCCTGGCTCACTGACTTTACTCCATTTCCGCCTGGAATTAAAGCTGATCGAACGGCCCATCGGGTCCCCTCGGCGACACACTTCGCCCCCACGTGATCACTGCCCGCTCGTTGCCTGCGGAACGTCCGGACGCTCTCCTGCAGAATGTCACTCAACGCGACGGGGTCTGGCAGGAACTGCGGTAACGTGGAAACCGATGCCAATTCGCCGCAGTTTTTGACGCCGGACCACGGATTCTCGGGTTCACTCCAGACTCGGGTGTGGCGTAACCTCCCGACAGGTCCGAGTATGTGGGTGGAGAATCTGGCCATGCAACGTCTGCTGATCCTGCTGCTGCTGAGCACCTGCGGCTGTGCGTCGATCCGGCACGAAATGCAGCCGCATCGCCTGTGGCGGCTGAACTATCATGAACCGGCTGGACGCACGGACGGTGTCTACTTTTCGGTCGACGATCACCTCAGTTCCACACCCTCCCTCCGGGAGGCTCCGGAAACGCGACCGGTTGCGCACCCAGTTCAGTGACTGCGATAGAACCAGCTCACAGGCACCGAGCGAAAGCGACCGGAATAGAACTGGTCGCTCCGGTCACCTTCCCAGTAGCTGAGGACCGCGCGATCCCGGATAAACGCCACGCTGACATATGAGAACGTCAGGTCCGGATTGTCCTCCAGAACACCAGCCGTGCGCCACGTCAGGCCATCGTCCTGCGAGATTGCTGCGGACAGCGGGGTACGGCGTCCCCCATGCGGCGCGCCGGCTGTGTACACGTCATTCCAGATCAGCAGCAGATCCCCGGTCGCGGGTACCCGCCGAATCGTCGCCGGTGCTTCGGGCGATCTGAGTCCCAGTGACTCCATTTCTGACCACGTGTCCCCGGAATCGGTCGAGTAACTGCGGCCAATGAAACCCACCTGGTTGCGAATAATCATCAGCAGGCGACCATCCCCGAGTTCCACCACTTCGGGTTCCATGGCACCGCGATTTGGTGCATCCACGCGTCCACTGCCCGGACGCCAGGTTTTTCCGTCATCGTCCGAGAGATAACAGTGTGCCACAAAGTGATTCACCTTCTCGACATCCAGTGTGGAAGCCGCGGGCACGACCAGTCTGCCGGAAGTCAGTCGCGTAATCCTGTCGTTGTTAACCACGTGATAGCCGTGATCCTGCGTGATCAGCACCGGCTCGCCGAAACTGGCCGCTTCGTCGTCTGAGAAGCGGAGTTTCAGGTCGAGATCACTGAGACTGTTCTTCTCGAGGTAGTACAGCATGATCTGCCCCGTGCCGGATCGTCGCAGGGTGACACTCATCACGTTCAGGCC
>SYLK01000430.1 GCA_005809115.1 Planctomyces sp.
CATGACGCCACAAACGGATCACGGCGCTGGTACCGCCGCAGAAAAACCGGACGTTGCGATCGCGGACGGCACTGCATCAGGCCGCAGCAGGCTTGCGTTTTCCTGCGCCATCCGTGATCTTCCGTGCCACGTCGGAGAAAGTGTTGTCATGAGCATCCCGAACCGCAATCGTTGCGCGACCGATTTTCTGACAGACGACCGATTCAGGGCTGAAGCAATCCGAAACCTCCGACTCATCTGAATATGCCCGGAATTCCGCCGCCGGTTCATCCCTCCGATTCTTTCCGAAACCTCCGTGAATGCCATGACGCCTCAGCAGTATCTCAGCCAGCTCATCCCGTTCCCCTCGGTCAGCTCGGAATCGAACCGTCCCGTCAATGAACTGATTGCCGCATGGCTGACTGCCATGGACTTTGAACTGGAATGGCTCGACTATCGGGACGACCGGGGCGTTCTCAAGTCCAGTCTGGCAGCTCGAAAAGGCCCAGCCGGACGTGGTATGGCCTACTGTGGCCACACTGATGTCGTTCCGGTTCAGAGCTGGAGTTTTCTCCACAGCGGACCGTGGCAGCCCCATGTGACACCGGACAGATTCTATGGCCGCGGCTCCTGTGACATGAAGGGTTCGGTCGCGTGTATGCTGGCGGCTGCCGAGGCAACTCGCACGGAATCACTCCGGGAACCTCTCAGACTGATCATCACCGCCGATGAAGAAATCGGGATGTTCGGGGCCGCCCACGTGGCACAGCATTCGCAATTCTACCGCGACATGGTACGCGAACGTGCACGAACCATCATCGGCGAGCCCACATCACTCGACGTCGTCCACGCCCACAAGGGAGCCCAGCTGATCATCGTCACATCCCGCGGCCGGGCGGCCCATTCCAGTACCGGGCTGGGTTTGAACGCCAACCTCGCGATGATCCCGTTTCTCGCCGGTCTCAAGACCATTCACGATGAAATGGACTCGGACGATCGCTGGAAAGACCACCGGTTTACGCCTCCCCACCCCACGATGAACATCGGTATCAACGACCATAACGGCGCCTTGAACATCACGTCCCCCACCAGCATCTGCACCATCAATTTCCGGCCGATGCCGGGACAGGATGCCGACGCGGCCGTCCGCCGTATCCAGGAGCTGGCTGAGCGCTGCGGGCTCGAATTCGAACTCAGATTCTCATGTGATCCTCTGTTCACTGATCCGGATGGTGAATTTGTTGCGGAAGTCCTGCGACTGGCTGACCGAACTCATTCTCGCACAGTGGCTTACGGCACCGACGGGGCTGTGCTGACAGACCTGCAGGATGTTGTTGTCCTGGGGCCGGGCGACATTCTGCAGGCCCACACCGACGACGAGTGGGTCGCACTCGATCAACTGCAGCGTGCGGCAGAACTTTACGAGAAACTGATCCGCCACTGGTGCGTCGGCTGAGGCTCCCCTGCCCGAATGCCGTGCGATTCGACATTCTTGGCGTGCCGGGGCAGGAATTTGTGGTACAATGTTCCGCAGGTCATCCGTTCCGGCCGCTCGCAGTGAGCCCGGCGGATGTTCAGATGGCAGGACTTTCCGGAGGACAGCATGAATCCATCACAGCAACTGGAGAATCCTTACTCAGTTTCCGGGGAGCTGTTTGCCGCAGACGCCGTCCTGAGTGAGCGACTGGCTTTTCTCCGGCGGGTTTACGCCCATGTTTTCGGAGCGATTCTGCTGCTGGTCGGCCTGGAATACCTGTACATGACGACGGGTGCGGGTCAGGCAATTTTCAGCCTCTTTGGAAATCTGTGGTGGGTGGCACTGCTTGGGTTTCTGGCGGTGACCTGGATCGCCCAGCAGCTGGCCTGGAGTGGTGCGTCACCCGCCGTGCAATACCTCGGACTGGGGCTGTATGTGATCGCAGAGTCGGTTTTCGTGGCACCGGCGATCCTGTTTGCCATGGTCTACAACCCGAATCTGATTGGCCAGGCCGCCTTCCTGACGTTGCTGATTACCGGGGTCCTGACGTTGTATATCGTCCTGTCGCGTCAGGATTTTTCGTTTCTGCGGAACGCTTTGTTTGTGGGCGGTGTTGGGTTGTTCGCCGTCGGACTTGGTTCGGCAGTTTTCGGATACAGTCTGGGGTTGTTGTTTTCGGCCGGGGTCGTGACCCTGATGTGCGGTTACCTGCTGTACGAAACGTCGTTAATCATGCATCACCTGCCAACAACGGCACATGTAGCCGCCGCGCTGATGATTTTCGGGTCAGTGACGGAACTGTTCAGACATCTGATTTACCTGCTCTCATGGGTCAATGATGACTGAGCCGAGCTGTCGAGTCCGGCAGGTCAGAGTCAGGTCCTGGCGGGCCTGCAGCCCGGCCATGCGGTAATTGGTCAGCGCTGAAGAAGTGGCCCGGTGATGAACCTGTTACATGAATCACTGCGACGTTACACGGCCCGAGTGGTGGACCGGCTGTCCGCGGCCGGACCGGGCCAGTTACGGCGGCTCGTCACGGAGGTTCTGGGAGGACTGGGAGGTCGGACCGGAACCGACCATGTGCATCTCTATTCCGTGAGCAGCCGACCGGACGGGATACCCAGGGCGACTCTGCGAGCTGGCTGGAGTACCCCCGGTGCCACGGCGCGCGAAAACGGTGTCTCACAGGTTCCCCTGAAGCTGCTGTTTGGCAGCGGCGCGGAATGCCTCAGTGCGGGTCAGCCGTTTTTTGCGCCTCTGTCGGAACACGGACGCAGCTGCAGCCGGCTGACCACGGCTCTTCTGCGAGAGACCGGCACGACCGGCTATCTGCTCTGCCCGGTGCATCCTGGTGGTCAGTTCCGTGGCATTCTTGGACTGGCTCATCGCCACGGGGCGGCCCATATCGACGCCGAGATGTGTGTGCAGATCCAGCTGATCGGCAAGCTGACGATCCAGCAGTTTCGTGCTGCCCGCCGAGAGACCAGGCAACGTCGAGCGCACCGGCAGTGGAAACAGATCGCCGATGCAGCCTGTGATTTTGCCCTGCTGGTGGACGAAGCGCGGGAGATTCGGCAGGTGATCCGATTCGGCGCTGCGGCGGCACCTGCAGTCGGCGGACTGCGACTGGATGATTTCGTGTCGCAGGCATCGCGGCACATGCTGGGGATGGCAATCGAGCGCGCCCTGCGCCAGTCCATCCCGGCCACCTGCGTCGTCAGAGCCGCCAGTGCAGCGGGAGGCGAGAGGTGGTATCACGCGAGAATCGAACCCCCTGCAGTCGCCACCGGTCGGTGGCTCTCACTGTTTCTGACAGACGATGAGGCCCATCAGTCGCAGCTCGAAGAACTGCGGCAGCTGCAGGAGCACCTGCAGCGGGCATCACGACTGAGTCTGCTGGGGCAGATCAGCACCGAATTCGCACATCAGGTGAATCAGCCGCTGCAGGCAATCATGAATTTCTGCAGCACGCTCCGCGATCGAGCACAAACAGGCAGGCTGAGCCAGCGTGACGCCTTTGCCACAATCTCCAACATCCTTGATTCCGTTGACCATGCCGCGGAGATCCTCACCAGGATCCGAGAGTTTGCCACCCTCCGGTCCCTGCAGCTGCAGTCGGCCGATCTGCGCGACATCATTGACCGTGCCGTTCTGATGGTCGGCGCAAAAGCCGCTCAGCTCGACGCACAACTGGTTGTTGATCCTGCCGCAGAGATCCGACGCAATCCGGTTGCGGGCAGCCATCAGCCCCTGCTGGTGAAAGTTGATACCGTCCAGACAACCCAGGTGCTGATCAACCTGCTGGTTAATGCCCTCGAGGCCTGCGCCGAAGCGAAAACCCCGAAGTCCCGGATCGTGATTTCCGTGCAGCCGCATTCCGGCTCACGTCGATACCTGGTCTGTGTGAGCGACAACGGCCCGGGCCTGCCCCCGGAAAATCCCGATATTGTGTTTCAGAAGTTTCACACCACGAAACGCGAGGGTCTCGGAATCGGACTGGCTGTGAGCCGCAGCGTGGCCGAGCAGCAGTCCGGCAGCCTGTGGGCACAGAACAACTCCGGACCAGGATGCACTTTCTATTTTTCCGTGATGCGCTGCGAAAAAGGCATGAGTGACACGGACGAGATGGAGACCATCACCTAGCACGACCTGGCCGAAGCCTGATGTTCCGGTACCGGGGCACGGCTGGCCGGGCCGCAGTGTTTTGTGGTTCCTGATGGCGGGAAACCGGCCTGGCCCTTGCAATGCGGGCGAAAATACGATCCGATGCCAGTTCGACCGACGGATGTCCGTTGACCGGCCGATGTCGGCTGACCGTTCGGCAGCGTCCTGGAATCTTCTGACTGCCGCCGAATCCGGCATTGGTTCGCACCTGCCGTCTCACCTCCACCCACCATCTCCCGGACCAGTCTCACAGCAGATCGGAGTGACAGTCATGTCTCAGTACAGTCGACGCCGGTTCATCAGCTCTTCCACGGCAGCCGCCGCAGCGTTGTTTGCGGCTCCCTCGATTGGTCGAGCCGGTATCTCGGCAAATGACCGCGTGGGTGTCGCCATCGTGGGTGTCAACGGTCGTGGTGGCAGTCACATCAGCGAATTTCTGGCGGATCCGCGGGCCGAAATCCGCGCGATCGTGGACGTGGACGAGGCCATCGGCAACCGGCGATGCAGTGAGATTGCCGAAAAGCAGGGATCCCGCCCCCAGCTGTATGCGGATATGCGCAAAGCGTTTGAGAGCGCCGATGTGGACATCGTCAGCACGGCGACCCCGAACCACTGGCA
>SYLK01000431.1 GCA_005809115.1 Planctomyces sp.
ACGTCAATGGCCTACGGCCCGGCAGGCTTCGGCACGGTGACCGCATTCTCGCCGTATTATGGCGGAACAGCGATGGCGTATGGTCTGCCAATCATCGAAAGCGCTCCCACTCGGGCCGCCCTGGCTCCCAACCCGGATTCCATCGGCGGTGGCGCCAGACGCAGCGCAGGTGCCGAGTCATTCGAGGAAGATGCTGACTCCGCGTCCAGGAAAGACGGATTCGAAAGAACTCGGTCATCCGGTGCCGGTGACAACATTCGCGGTTCGTCGCACCCCAGGACATTCCAGTCCGATGACGACCAGGACCCGGGTCTGCCACCGCTGGGAACTTCCACGCGGAAACCCGCACCAGAGCTGACCATGACCTCGCGGAAGAAGCCGGCGCCAGCCCACCCCGAGACTCACTCCGCCACCAGCTCCGGCTGGCGTGCCAGTCGGGTTTCCAGCGTGCGGCAGGTGTCAAGTCTCAGTCTGTCGAATCCCAGGGTCTCGCTGGCGGACTCCGCACCTGCTGCCAAATGACTCCGAATTCTTTTCTCCCCTGTCTCCTGCTCCTCGCCTCGCCCCCCTTCAGCTCCCCTCCCGTCCCACCGTCCTGTCTGGTTGATGTCGCCCTGATCCTGTCTTAAAGGCTCCCCTCGCGGCACCGGTATCACACCGGTGCCCTTTTTTTTGGGCGTCAGCCGGTCGAAGACATTTGTGCCGTGTTCGCCGGGGTCAGGAACTTGTCCACGTCGTTGCTCACGATCACGCCGTAATTCACAGCACCCAGCCAGCCGGACATGATGATTCCGACGCTGCCGGCATGAAACAGACCTGCCACCTGTTCCGGCAGCTCGCGGCTGACCTGAAGACCTTCGAACTTTGTCCCGAATGAGGCGCCTGACAGGTGCCGCGTGTAGTGTTCGAACGTCCGCGGAGTGGATGCTTCGACGTGGTCCAGCTTCTGCCGAATATCCGGAATGTACTGTTCCAGACAGTTCAGAGTGGATTCGATCAGCTCGGCCTTGGCGACTTCGTAGTCCTCATCACCCAGCCCGGCCCAGTCGGAATAATTGGCGTTGGTAGACGAGACGACGAGCCAGCGATCACTGCCCGGGCGCGTCCGCGGGTAATAGAAGCTGAAAGTTCGACTGCTGATCCGGCGACTGAGCATGGATGCAATATCAAACCCGGTGTGTTCGGAATGGAACAACAGGTCGCCGACATTCTCGTCGAAACCCTGCCCCGGCCTGAGTGCCAGATAGACCTGACAGGAACTGTTGTTGAGTCGGACAGCGCGCGTGGCTTCCACGAACTGCGGGTCGAAATGCTGTTCGCCGACCAGGTTCAGGATCGTCGACTTCACATTGGCGTTCGACACCACGGCGCTGCAGCCGATGCGGCGACCATTCACCACGACGCCCGTCACCCGACGATCCGGACTGACTTCGATCTGTTCCACCAGAGTGCGAATTCGGATATCGACACCATTTCGCAGCATCTCATCCTTCATCTTGCCGACCAGCGCATCCGTTCCGCCCTCGAAAGTGTACACACCCTTGTGCATGAAGTTGGAGAACACGATCCCGTACGTAATCGCCGGATCCTCCAGGGTGGACCCGTTCGCGTATGTGATCGGTTCCATCAGCATCCGGACCACATCATCGCGCCCCGGAAAAAACTCTTCGAATAACTCCCGCGTCGTCCGGGACTGGTCGTCGAAGAAATTCATCCCGCGAGCCGTGTCGAAAAAACGTTCGACGGTGGCCTCCGTGATCCCGAAATGCTGCGTCATGATCCGCGTGAAGTCTTCTCGCGTAAACGTCGTCCGCAGCGAGAACTGCGGGTTCTCGAATCGAATGCCGCGCAGCGGAACGATCGAATCAGCGATCTCCTTCGTCCAGTATTTGCGGCAGCTCTTGATCATCCCGACGGGAAACCCGTGGAGCGAGATGTCGAAAATATGCCCCCCGGATCGCTTGAACCAGGTCGCCATGCCCCCAAGCTGGTAATGGTGTTCCAGCAGCAGCACCCGGTACCCCTGCCGGGCCAGCACGTTGGCTGATGTCAGCCCGGCCAGTCCGCTGCCAATCACGACAACGTCGTAGTGCTCCCTGGCGCCCTTCAGAAAATCCTTCGCCATGCCTGTGTCTCGAAAGTGTGCCAATATCACGATGAGCAACGCGCGCGGGCCGGCAAGAACTCGGCCGCATCTGCTGACAACAGGCAAACTAACAAAACACAGTCGACAACTTCAAATGGCGCTGCCAATTCTCCCTGGAAACCTCAACATCGGAGGGAATTCAACAGGGAACTCTGCCGCCACCCAGGACCGGATGGCCGACAACCAGCAACCCACGCCAGACCCCGGCGCAAAAAAATTCCCGGAAGCAGCGAATCCAGGGGGGGGCGGAGGACTCCAGCTGCTTCCGGGGGCGATTGGACTATCGACTTCTTGTGCTCCACACTCAAAACTCAGTCAAACCTGCGTTCCTCGTGTGTGGCTGAACGGTACGACGAATCGGAAAACGGGTCAATAGGTTTTCACCGTCTTCAGAACACCCTGTCGCAGCTGATCTTCAGTCACAAATCATTATCAGAAAACACTTTACAACATGACGGCAAATTCTGCCGGATGGACCGGCCGGAGAAATCTCGGAAAATTCACAAGCTCATTCCAGTTGTCAACGCCCCCCGTAACGTCCACCCGACAAAACTGGCCTGATCACCTGCGAAACCTCCGATCCAGTCGATGGATGATGAACTGATGTTCCGTTATGCGGGAGGTATCTTCCCCGGATCGGCCCGGATGCAGAGCTGGCAGTCGGGACGGCCGTCTCTGCTCCCGCCAACGCCGGCCGCGGTATCGCAGCCGGCGCCCCGTAGCGTGCCGTCGCAGATCCCTGAGACACCGCTGCTGGTGCCGAAATCCGGGAAACCTGCCGGATTGATACCCGGTCTCGCAGCACGGTCGTGGGCACGGGAAGGTAGGAGGGCGACTGATACCGGGACTGACCCGACGACTCCGGAGAACTCTGGGTGGGAGGCGCTGACGGCAGGTCAGGAACGGGTATCGTCGGACGTCCGGCCGGTTCGAACGCTCCAGCAGGAGCCTGTGAAGTGCCGCCAGGTCGCTCTGTCTGCGGCCGGCTCAGATGATGCCGGGGAAAAATGCTGGCTGGCGGTGACGGCATCCCCTGGACGATCGCCCCGTGATCGGCCATCCGGGTCTCACGAACTTGCTCTGCTCCGAATACCGTCGGACCCCATGCCATCTCGCTGGTCACGAAATCACCAGACACAGACGCCGCGGCGAACCGCTGCCAGAGTGTCGGACTGTAGCCCCAGTCGGGACGACACGCGGCCGAGACACTTGGGCGTTCTTTTCCCAACCCACAGAGACAACATTCTCCGGCGATGGCAGGTCCGCGATGCAACTCCATTCCACCGCTGACGATAACGCCGGCGCTCAAAAAAAGCAGTTTTCTCATACTGCCGCCGCAAACTTGACTGATCATCGGTTGATACTCCATTCCGCCCAGCCACCGAATCACGGACATGAACGCCCTGAACCCTGTGGTGTCAGCTCCCGTCACAGTACAATCCGCAGTGCTTCTGAGAGACGGGCGTTGGCCGTGACGTTGGTTCGAAATATTCGTCGCGGCACGCATTCACGCAGCGTGGACCCTGTCAGCGACCGTTCATGGTGTCGAACATTCCGAAGGAGGCGGGGTGACCCGACACGATGATCCCTGGACTCGGAACGCCAAAGCTGGCAACTCCACCGCCACCAAACCCGCCGCCACCAAACCCACCGCCGCCACCAAATCCACTGCCGCCGAACCCACCGCCACCAAACCCTCCGCCGCCGCCAAACCTTCCGCCACCAAACCCTCCGCCGCCACCAAACCCTCCGCCACCACCAAACCCTCCGCCACCACCAAACCCGCCGCCACCAAACCCACCTGACGTGGTGCCGCCGAATGTCTGAAATGCGACGGGGTGGCCGGTGGTTCCCAGTTGTGAATAGCCCGCCAGCGGACCTGTCATCATCTGGCGCTGGGCCCCCTGCTGCGTCTGCAGTGCGGCGATGTTCTGCCCGAACTGCTGGCTCTGCTGTGCGGCGTCGATCTGTGGTCGAACGAGCCCGAAGTAGTTCAGCACGGGGCCGTTGTTCGGTCCGCTGCGGAACAGATTCAGGTAGGGGCTGAAGGAGGGGCTGTTCAGCGGTCTCTGGATACGATTCGCACCGACCTGCGCCACTGCGTCGGGAATCTGCAGACTTGCGCAGAGCACGATGGTGGACAGTGGTGGCAGGATTCTGACAAGCCGCATGATGGTGCTCACGTTTAAGGAAACTGCAGAGAGAAGTGCGAGACGTTCGGACGCGTTGACCTCGGCCGCCTGCGTTAGGCCATGGCGGGCACATTTGTCCGCGTCAGAACCCGCCCTGAAGATTCTGGCCGCGCTGGATGGTACGAACGGTGCCGTTGCCCAGCAGCGTGAATCCCAGCATGCGTTCAAACGGAGCGGTGAACTTGGCCACTTTCGTGTCGAACGTGATCATCGGAGATGCTTTCACATACAGCCGGTCACCGGGAAGTACCTGAAAGTTCGTGGCCGTCTGTGCTCCCAGAGCAATCGCGTCCCAGTCGACTTTCAGGATCTGGTCGGGACCGCCGATTTCCGATGACGGTCGGGCGATCCAGATCCGTCCGCGGGATGCCACGGTCGGCAGCCCCTGAATGTGCGCGATGGCATCCAGTACCGTTTCATTTCCGGTTGATGGCATGCGGATCACCTGTTCGCCAGCCCCTCCGCCGTCAGTGATGACGTAGTACACCTTGCTGTTGTAGGCCAGGAC
>SYLK01000432.1 GCA_005809115.1 Planctomyces sp.
GCGGCGGAGCTGAATGGCGTCCTGGAGCAGCTGGACAGTGTGGCCAATTCCTCGGATGAGACCGGATACCTGTTTGCCGGGACTGCGCTGCAGGTGCGACCCTTCCCCGATGTTCTGTCATCGGACGGGCAGACCCACTACGCCGGTACCGGGGATCCGACGGAACTGCTTCTGGCAGGCGATATTCGTCGACTGGCGCTGCAGCCGGGCAATCAGGTATTTCAGCCGATTCGCCGCGAAGCCACGGTACTTGTCGGAAATGCCACAGGAGCAGCCTCTGCTGGTGGTCCCGATACGGGCATTGGATTTCGCGATCTGGTTGTGCGACACACGCTGACGACTTTTGACGGTGCTTCCGGTGTCCAGGCCGGAACCAGTTCCGCGAGCAAAGACACGATTATTGGCGCCACCGGTACACATTCGCTGCAGATCGTGGACACGAGTGGTACCGGAGCCGGCGGCACGGTCGCACTGAATGGCGGCGATCCCGTGCCGTTCACGTCCGCCGACACGGACCTGCGCGTTACCGGACCGGGTGGTGAATCTGTGTATCTGAACACAACGTCGATCCAGGCAGGATTCTCCGGGACGGTCCAGCTGACCGGGACCGGTACGATCTCACTGGATGGAGGTGCCAGCACGGTCCCGGTGAACTTCGGGAGCAACGAACTCCTGGTGGATTCGCGAGACGGTTCCGTCGTGCATCTGGACCTTTCCGGAGTCAGACGCACCGGCACCGATTTCCTCGAGTTTACCGGGACAGGTGACGTGTTCGCCGCTGTCAGGAACCTGAGGGACGACCTGCTGAATTCCCGCGGTCTGTCGAGTTCTGATCGCAGCGGTGCACTTGAGCGAAGACTGGGAGATCTGGATCGGGTTCATGATCACGTGCTGGACGTCATCGGGGTTCAGTCGGTCAGTCTGGAACAGATTGACCGTCTCAGAATTCGTTCGGAAGATCTGGGTCTCGCTGAGGAGCTGGCACTCAGCGAAACGGTTTCCACGGACTTTACCGCTGCGGTACTGCGGCTCAGAGAACTGCAGACGGTTCAGGAATTCACAATGGCGGCTGTCGGCCGTCTGCTGACGCCGAACCTGCTGAATTTTCTGCAGTAAGTGAATCAGTGAAAAGGGAGTTGCGGGATGCAGCGAATCGATCAGTCACATCTCAGGCTGGATCAGCCGCACGGCGCAAGAATACCGCGCCCTGAAATCGAAAATCTTCTTCTGGCACTGCAGGGCAACGAGATTGACCTTGCTGGCTTCGCCGCCCGTGCAGCCCAGTTTCCCCAGCTGGGAGCACGTCTGGTTCAGGCCGCGAATTCGGCGGCCGTTGGCCGGCACGCCGAGATCCAGCAGCCGGCCCATGCGGCGGCGTATCTGGGAAGCCGTCGGATCATCGAGCTGCTGCGATTTCTTCCTCGGGACATGATCGCGGACGACGAGCCCGTACCTGCGGCATAACGGACTCTGACCGGTCGGGGGGCGAGGCTGACAGACGGCGTTTCCGCCTCAAGCCGGCCCCGAAAATCCTGCGGCAGAGTTCGGCTCGCGGCAGCACCCGCAGGTCAGCCGACGACCTCCGTTTGTCAATTGCGAGAATGTTCCCGGGTCTGATCGAATACTGTCCAGTTCGGCAGTCCCGCGCGCCGACAGCAGACCAGCCGGCAGCAACATCTGCGGCGAATTCCGGAACTCCAGCCAGCGAGGCGGTGAATGGCACTGATCGCAGCGTTGATCGCCCTGTTTGCCGGCTGGATGCTGTTGGGCTGGCTGGTTTCGGAGCATTGGGACATCGTCTGGATGCGGCGGTGGTGCGCTGCGATTTTCGTCATCACCGCGATCCTGATCAGTGCCGTCGGTGGTTCGGCCGTGACGGCCGTGGTGCTCAGGCAGCGACACCGCGCCGAAGTGCGGCAGTTTGCCGAGTCAATGGAGTCGCTGCTGCGGCAAGGCGAGCATGAGAAGGTCCTCGTCGGACTCCGATCCGTGATTGCACCGCCGGAGGACGCGGACGAGTCCGGTCGTGACGTGCTGCAGCGGATGTCTGCCACATCAGCGCGCCTGAAAGAACCGCAGATTCCTGAAAAGAAATCCACGCAGGCGGTTGTGCCTCGCCCGCGACTCCTGTGACGATATCTGCTGTCCCATGGATTTCAGGCTGCAGCGACACAGCACCATGATTCGGGTCAGAAGTGCAGCGCTTTCCTGACCCGAATATTTGTGCCACATATTTTATGGCTGGTCCTGAATGCCTGTTCTCTTTTTTTTGCGTGGAATTATACTGAAAGGAGAGTCGCGGAGTCGCTGACCCGGAGATCCCGATGTGCCGACGGGGCGTTGCCGAATGTGGGTGAGGAAACCTGAAGCATGTCCGCTGACACCCGCTCGTTGCTGCCGCAGCTGGATGAACTGCTGCAGCGCTGCCGAGTACGAGCCCGCGTTCAGGTCCTGATCCGCGGACTGGCTGGAGTCGCCATCTGTCTGTGTGGTTGCCTCTGGCTGGCGTGCCTGGTCGACTATCTGATTCCGCTGCCTGGCGCGATTCGACTCTTCGTACTGGTGACTACGGTGGCGCTTACGACTGCGGTCGCGTGGCAGACCCTGCTGCGTCCACTGATGTTGCTGGTGCCGGATGAGGAACTGGGGGCGGCAGTTGATCTGGCATTCCCGGAATTTCAGGAAGCCATAGCATCGGTGATGTATTTTCGCAGCGCGGCCGCGTCCTCGTCGGAAGCCGGTTCCGCGGTCATGCGCCGCCGCCTGCTGGAGCAGGTTCGTCGCCAGCTGCCGGACGTGAGTTCTGCGGACGTGGTCGACAGCCGCGTCGCTGCACAGCGGAGCGGAATTGCCCTTGCAACGGGACTCCTGATCGCTGTACCTCTGCTGGTCTGGACTTCGGGCGCATCATTACTGCTACAGCGACTCGTCCTGCCGCTGGCGAATCTGGGGTCAGCTGCCAATCTGTACTTTGAAGTGCCGCGCACAGACCGGATTGTGGCCCATGGCGACCCCTGTCGCATCGTGGCGTTTCCGCGCTGGCGGTCGGGTGGCCAGGGATCTCTTCCAGAGCGAGTGATGACTGAACTCGCCGGCGCGAATTCTGCACGTGACTCGCTCCTGATGAAATACGACCGGGAGCAAGGTGCCTACACCGTGGAACTTCCGCAGGTGACAGATGGTCTTCGCTACCGCATTGCGGGTGGGGGAGTGGTCACGGAGTGGTTCCGGCTGCAGGTCGCCGAACGCCCCCGGATCGTTTCGACCGTGCTGCACGAGACTCCGCCGTCCTGGTCCGGACGTCCCGAGCGGCAGGTTGACGGTGTCACTGGATTGATTGACGTCTTCGAACACAGCCAGATTGAGATCCGCATTCGGCTGATCGGCGCCCCGGAAACGGTGGAACTTCGCTGGCGGGACCGGGAACCGCATCCCCCACATTCCACCGAACCGCCCGAAACTCAGCCAGCGGTGGTCTCGCCCGAGGGGCAGACCGCGACAATCCGATTCGAGGCCGTTGAAGGCGGTCGATTTGAACTGATTGCCCGAAATCACCTGGGTCTGACGAATTCGGCTGAGCCGGAACGCCGCCTGAACGTGATTCGCGACCAGCCTCCCGTGCTGGTCGTCACCGGGCTGCCGGAGCAATCGGAAATGCGACCAACCGATGTGGTGCCCCTGGACTGTGAAGTGACGGATGACACGGGCATTTCCGGTCTGGAGCTGCAGTTTCAGAAGAACGACGAGGAACCTCAGGCCAGACCCGTTCAGGTGCCCGTGACGGGACCAAAGGAATTTCACCATCAGTTTCGACTCTCGCTCTCGGAACTCGGACTGGACACCGGTGATCGCCTGACGATTCGTGTCAGAGCAGACGATCGGCGTGGAGTGCCCGGACCGCAGTCGGTCTGGCAGGGGCCCTGGACGATCGCGATCAGCCCCACGGCGGCGCCGCC
>SYLK01000433.1 GCA_005809115.1 Planctomyces sp.
ACTGAGCGAGATCGAGCAGTTGATTCGCCAGGACCTTGGACTGGAAATCGCTGTGGTCCGGGTCGGCGGCTGGGATTCTCATCAGGCGCAGGTGGAGTCAGTCGAGCCCCTGCTGCAGTCACTCGGGAAGTCCCTGCACGGATTCTACCGTGCCGTTGGCGATGCGGTTGAGCGAATCACGGTGGTCGTGATGACGGAATTCGGACGTCGAGTGGCCGTGAATCTGGCGGGTGGAACGGACCACGGACGGGGAACTGTGATGCTGCTGCTGGGTGGGGGAATCCGCGGAGGCCAAATCTCGGGCCGATGGCCGGGAATCAGACCTGATCAACTTGACGACAATGGAAACCTTCGGGTGACAACAGACTTCCGCGATGTGCTGGCGGAAGTGGTGTCATCACGACTACGGAACACGGCGATTCGCAGTGTTTTTCCTGAATTCACGGCAGCGCCTCTGAACATTTGTCGGCCGCTTTGATGTGGGCTCAGAAAAGGGGTCAGGAACCAATAGCCAAATGGCCCAAAGGGTGCTCCGCACTATTGGTTCCTGACCCCCTTTCTGTCTGAGCCACATCACGATTCTGAACGGGATGCGCATGACTGTGTCGACATCATCAACGCATGCCGGGACATCGCTCCGGAGGTCGTTTCTGGGGCAATGAGGCGTCTGGGAAAACTTTCCGATTTTCTGGATCAGGCAATTGACGCCGGTCTGATCCCTGTATAGGATGAACTCACGGGCTGTTGAACAAGGGCACTCGACTGAGACGCGCACCGTGAATTTCAGATTGCATGTCGCATGGGTTTGATGGAACGCTTCTGAGGTCAGGGATTTGCTGTTTGTCTTCGCTGCAGTGGTTTCCAACAAGTGGTATTGGAGGTAAGTCAATGAGTAAATTTTGGAGTCTGGTTCAATGGACCGCCGGTGGTCTTGCCCCACTTCTGTTGATCGGATCGGCGTCAGCCGCGATCATCGGGGCCACAGTCACCACGACCACGGCGAATAGCGCCGGGGGCGTGTTCAGCATGCTCGGCCCGCAGGCAGCGGTCGGCGGCGTCGGGATTCCCGTCGCGGGCAAGAACGTGATGGGAATGAATGAGCGTACAGGTGTCACGCTTGACGGAACAAAGGTTGACAGCCACATCGTGTGGACCAATTTCACGGCGACCAGTGGAATCGTGGCCAAGGTTCAGTTCGCCAACAAGATTCTGGGGATCATCACCACGAGCCAGGGTGCGCTGAATTACCTGGGTGCAAGCAATACGGTCGTGGGGTTGCTGACCACAACCTATCTCAATGCCAACAACTGGGGTATGGAAAATGGTTCTGTGTTTGCCGGTCTGACAGAGGGGGTTGTCATCTCGGGAACCAACGAGATCACCTTCACCTCCACAGGAATTGGGCCGGATTACGTGCGAGTACTGACCGCCGTACCGGAGCCGGGATCTGTAGCCATTCTGAGTCTCGGAGCAGTTGGTCTGATCGCTGCTGGTTATCGTCGCCGACGGAACCGAACCACGGTCTAGATGAGATCGCGGATTTCCGACAAAGCGACTGAAGATGGTCGAATTGGACGGGTGGCCCGAGAGGGTCACCCGTTTTTTTGCGCCTCGGCGACAGGAAATTGCGATTCCAGGTTGATTCAGTGACTATCCTTCGAATAATCGCAACGTGGGATTCTCTCTGCTCCCGGTACCCGTTTGACGACCATAAAATCACTGCCTGAGTCGGTCGAGCGTCGCGCAGCTCCGCTCGGACGGTCGGGAATTCCAGTTTCCGGGGCGCGAACTGTTTTTTCAGGAAACAGCCAGTAGAACTTCTGATCAGAACATTCTCGAGACCAGCGTGATGCAGACGGCGGAGATCGTGTCGAAAGTCAGGGGATTTGTGGGCATGCGCGTGGCCATTCTGTTGCTGCTGGCTGCACACCTGCCCTATGTCGCGGTATACTTCATCAGTCTCTGGCAGCAGCGCACTCATTACCAGTTTTTCCCATTCGCCGTTGCTGCGTTTATCTGGCTGTTCTCCAGCAGGCGCCGGAAGTCAGGCGAGCAATGGTCAGCATTACCAGTTGCATTGGTTCTGGGCGACCTGTCCTGCGTTCTGTTGGGCGTCGTGATTCGTTCTCCCTGGCTGTTTGCCTTCGGTATGTTCCTCAGCGTACTCGCCTGGTGCGTCGCATCGCACGAAGAAGGTTATCATCGACGTCTGACTTATCTGGCGCTGCTGCCGCTGCTGACAATCAGGCTGCCAGCCAACGGTGACAACCAGATCATCGCCTGGCTGCAGACGGTGACTACGGCCGTAGCCAGCAGAATGCTGCAGCGTTTCGGATTCCTGCACTTCCGCGAGGGCAACGTACTGGAATTCCCAGGGAAGCGCTTTCTGGTGGAAGAAGCCTGCAGCGGAGTACAGTCGCTCTTCACGATTCTGTTCATCGGTGCTCTGGTCATCTGCTGGAATCGCCGGACTCTGACCCATGGAATCATTCTGCTGGCCAGTGGCGTGGTCTTTGCCGGTGTGATGAATGTCTCGCGCGTTGTCGCGATTGCCGTAGCCTGGGACCAGTATGCGGTGGATCTTTCGACCGGTTATCAGCATGACGTGCTGGGATATGTGTGCCTCGGTATTGCGGCCCTGTTGCTGTTGAGTGCCGATTCATTCCTGACCTTTATCACCGATCCCGTACCTGATCTGAAAAGTGCGGGGACTCTCGGCAATTTCCGAAATCCTCTGATTGCAGCCTGGAACTACCTGTTTTCTGTCTCGCGAGAATCGATCCGCACCGGTCCGGCTCAGGATTCCTCGAAGCACACTCCTGGTCGGCAGTCAGTGTGGAACATCGGAGCCGGATTGATCTGTGTTACGCTGCTGCTGTTCCAGACGTACGTGCTTCGCGGTGAAACTCCGAACCGACCACCAGCAGAAATATCCCGCGGGGATACCTTTGATGCGGAGACGCTGCCAGCGACAGTGGCGGGAATGTCCAGATCCCATTATCTGGTTGAGGAAGGTTCTTCAGATACGACGACTGCACGCTTCTCAAACGTCTGGCACTACACTTCTGACAACCTCGAGGCGCGCGTCTCGTGTGACCATCCGTACTTTGACTGGCAGCTGATTCAGCATTCTTATGTCAGGGAAGGCTGGGAAATTACGGAGTCGTCTGAGCAGGACAGCCCGGACGGGTGGAGTGCCACGATGATCCGTATGCGGAACATCGCCGAGAATCGCCACGGTTTTCTGCTGTTCAGCATGTTTGACAGAACTGGAAAAACTCTCGAGCCGGAGAAATCCGCAGGTGCGGGATCAAGAGTATTTGATCGGCTGTTCCGATCCGGCCCCGATCGATCGGGCAGCATAATGTCTTATCTGGCTCAGACATTTGTCGTGACGGGCAGCCGAATTCCCGATAACGATGTTCAGAAACTTATCGAACTGCATTTTCAGACACGGAGCCAGCTGCGACTGGCAGCGACGGCGTCGGCAGCCAGTAATTAGTGCACTGGCTCAGAAACAGGGGTCAGGAACCAATAGCCAGATGGCCCAGTGGGTGCTCCTCACGATTGTTTCCTGACCCCTTTTCTTTTCTGAGCCTCGTATCCTGCAATGTGCTCATTGAAGTCCCCACAGAACATGGTTCGGGAAACCGGTCAGAGTCTGAATGTACTGCCAGCGTCAGGCGATTACTCGCACGGCGGGCGCCCCCGACGTGATTCGGTCCTCCCGGCGCTGCTGAATCCCGTGAATCATTTTCGCTGGCTGGCGGGATTTGGGCAGTCCTGGGTCCTGTCTCGCGATTACGGGCGACTGACTTCGAGCATCCCATTCTGGATTCTCATCGTTGCGGTCGTCTTTCTGACCTGGCTGCGACATGCGCCGGATGATGAAGTCGTGGCCTCGTACCAGTCGGCCCTGGAAGCGGCCGTCAACAGCGGCGACGCGGCACGGCAGGAGGTCTATCTGAACGCACTTGTGCAGCTGCGCCCGCGTGACCCTGAGGTCCGATTTCAGCGGGCAAAGCTCCTGCTCAGTCAGGGTCGGAACGAAGGGATCGACTTCATAAGTCCACTGGTACCCGATGAGACTGACGGGTACGCGCCAGCCAGAATGTGGCTTGTCGAACAGGCCAGCCGTCCCAATCCCGTGGTTCCGTTGACAGACAGCCAGATTCAGAACCATCTGACCAGGATTCTCAGCCAGCGACAGGATGACCCTCAGGCACATCGCTGGCTCGCCCGGATTCTTCTGCGGCAATCAGATCTTAAGGGAGCTGAGACGCATCTCGAGCTTGCCGCGCGGACACTTCCCGATCTGAACGTGGAGCTGGCGAAGCTGAAGGCAGCGCTCCAGCGAGATCCTGCCGAGATCCACAGATATGCCTCGCGTGGGGCCGATGAGCTGACCGGTCGCCTGCGGACGGACCCCGACAATATGGAATGCCGCCTGGCACTTGGCGAAGCGCTGATCCTTCTGGGGCAGTTCGACGCAGCCAGAGAATTGCTGACGGCCAGAGCGGATCTGAGCAGTGATCCGCGACTGCGGCGATCGCTGTCGGACCTCGAAATCGCATCCGCCGACCGACTTCTCGCGGATTCTCTGCTGAATCAGGATGTGTGCGGCCGGATCCTGCTGAAGGCGCTGGAACTGGACCCGTCAAACCTGACTGCGGTACAGCGCATCGCCGAACTCCATGCTGCGGGCACTCACTTCCAGCGCAGCGAGATCGAGGCGTCTCTGAATTACTGGCAGCAGCAACTGACGGAACGCCAGGATCAGGAAGGCCCAAGGCGTATCCTCAGCCAGCTGCTCGCCGTGGTTGGCGCGGCGGCGGAAGCCGCAGAAGTCCTGCGGCCTGTCGTTCTGCGGCGACCGGAACTCAGACTGTCGTTTGCCAGGCTGCTCACCGACGCCGGCGCAAAGGACGAGGCATCTGCTGTGCTGCAGCTGGTGGAACTGGAGGTCGGTCTCGAGCTGCTGCAGAATCCGGATTCTGTCACGGCTGCAGAACAAAAGACCGAATCGCTCATGATCGGCGGTCGCCCGGCAGAAGCTCTGAAGTTCCTGCAGAAACTCACGTCACGAAATCAGGCCGGACGAATTCCCGAGGCGCCCAGTCTGAAAGCGCTGTTTGGCAGAGCCTCGATTCAGGTGTACGACTCGTTGATTCTTTCAGGTGGCGTCCCTGCGGGGGGATCGGAAAACGCCCCGCAGCCAGATGAATCAACGCTGCTGCAGCTGCTGGCCGACGCGGTGTCGTCACAGACTTCAGCCGCAGCGGGAATGGATCGACTGGCACAACTCGCTTTGTCGCAACATCCTGCCGCGGCACGGGCTGAGGAAATGATCCGGCAGTATCGGCTGACTGAAGCGTCCGAGCAGGAGATGCTGAACCGACTTGGGACACAGGCGCTGGTCGTCGGTGACTATCAGAAGGCGCGCACCTGTCTGGAACAGGCGAATCAGCTGTCCCGTGGCGGGAATCCCATGACCCTGAACAATCTGGCAATCGCCGTTGCACGCGGCGAATCTCGGGATCTTACTGCAGCGCTGGAACTGGCAAATCAGGCTTTGCTGCAGCTTCCCGGGCACCCGGACGTGCTGTCGACTCGCGGGGAAATCCTGCTGGAATTGGGCCGGTGGCCCGAAGCCATCCAGGATCTTGAGCAGGCGGTTTCGATGCGGCGCGACAGCCGCGAGGTTCACGAGCTGCTGCTGCGAGCTTATACCGCCACGAACGCCACAGAAAAGGTGGAAGCTCACCAGAGGGAACTCAAACGAATCTCTGAGAACAACCCCGGATGACACCGATGACACGGATCGACTGCAGTCAACAGGGGCGGAACCGCGACAGCATCGAGCCTTTGGCGCCCCGTATGCGTACTCGTACTCGGCATCGCGGTACTCGTACTTCTACTCGATTGCCCCTTCGGCAACCCGATCGGTTCGCTGGATCAATCATGTCAGCATCGACACTATCCGCTTCAGTTGCGCTTAAAGTCCGGCGAAAGCTGCCGGGGCCGACTTGTGTGGTACAGTCGGGCGCGGCAGGCTGACTGAGATCCGGCGCCCGAAACAGTGTCACCGGAAAACAAAAAAGCCCGACGCGGCGATGCGTCGGGCTCTGAGGGTTGAACTGCCGAGATTCAGGATTCAGCGTCAGTCGTGCGGTCGCTTCACGCCGGAGAAACGCGTTTTTGAAGGTGTTCGGGGAAATCCGGTCGATGCCGATCGATCAGCACGCCACCAATCGCGATCGCATCCATGTCCGTTCGCAGGAAGCAGCTGATCGCCTCAGCCGGCGTGCGAACAATCGGCTCGTTTTCGTTCAGTGACGTATTCAGCACGATCGGAACACCTGTTTTCTCGAAGAATCGGCTGATGAGTCGATGATACAGCGGGTTTGTTTTCATTGAAACAGTCTGCAGTCGTCCGCTGCCGTCTACATGGGTCACAGCCGGAATGATCGCGTGTTTTTCCTTCCGAATCGGGAATACCTTTTCCATATACGGTGTCGGTTCGCTGATCTCAAACCACTCGCCCGCCTGCTCTTCCAGAATGCTGGGCGCAAATGGACGGAACTTTTCCCGAAACTTGATTCGCAGGTTGATGATGTCCCGCATGTCGGTCCGACGAGGATCTGCCAGCAGAGTCCGGTTACCCAGAGCACGCGCTCCGAATTCCATCGCGCCCTGAAACCAGCCCACGACTTTTCCCTCGAGCAGCAGATCCGTGGTCCGGTCCACCAGAGCTGCCTCGTCGAGCTGTTCAAACGGGACACCCGCAGCATTGGCGGCGGCGACGGCTTCGTCTGCCGAAGAACTGCAGCCCCAGTAAGCATGGTTCTGCACGAATCCCCGAGGTTTTCCCAGCAGGCGATTCCACACATAAAAGGCGGCACCGAAGGATGTCCCGTTGTCGGCCGCGCCGGCCGGGATATAGACGTTCCTGAAGGGTGTTTCCGTGGTAATCCTGCCATTCGCCACGGAATTCATGGCCACACCGCCCGTCATGCAGATGTTCGGGCTCTTCGTCTTTGCATGCAGCCGGCGCAGCAGATGCATGATGATTTCTTCCGTCACGACCTGCAGTGACTTCGCGATGTTATCGTGCCTGGCCGTCATCGGCTCCTTCGGACGGCGCGCCGGACCGAGCAACTGTTCGAGCTTCGGACTGTGAAATGGCTGCACAATCGGAGCACCATCGTTCCATGTCATCCGGAGTCCCTTTCGATGGTGTGTGAAGAAATCCAGGTTCAGCTCAAACGTGTCACCGCGGGGAAAGATCATCCGGCGAAACAGATCTGCAAACTCCGGTTCTCCATAAGGCGCCAGCCCCATGACCTTGTATTCGTCACCATAATGAGGAAATCCCAGGTACATGGTCACAGCGCTGTACAGGAAACCGATGGAATGCGGGTAACAGACGCGATCCAGTTCCTTCCATCCGGTCCCGGATGCCTTCGCTGTCAGCGTACTGGTGAAATCTCCCATCCCGTCGACCGACAGGACGGCCGCTTCGTCAAACGGAGAAATCAGGAATCCTGCCGCGACATGTGTCTGATGGTGTTCAATACGGTGAAATTGTGCCCTGACGGCGGACCGTTCAACTCCCACTGCGTCCGCAAACTGCCCGTCGAGCCCAAGCGTTCTCCCCTGACGTCGGAGTCGGTCCAGAATGGCAGACGCTGACGGCCAGTGAGTTGCCACGAAGCCGAGGCGTCTCAGCAGATTCGCTCGCGGATTAAAAGAAATTGCCACGTGATCCACGTCCGCCGCTGTGAGCCCCGCCTGCTGCAGACACCAGCGAATCGACTGGGAAGGAAATCCGGCCCAGTGCTTGATTCGATTGAATCGCTCTTCCTCGACTGCGGCAATCAACTGGCCGTCAACCACCAGAGCCGCCGAGGCATCACCATGATAGGCATTCAGCCCGAGTATGTTCATTTTCAGATCCGAGCGTCGTATCTGCCAGGGAACCAGGAATTCCAGTCAGGACAGTCAGGGAACAGCAGCGCGTGCAGCTGGAGGGGCCACACCAAAGAACATATTCGTGTACCCGCTGAGCAGATTGTGCTGTTCAAAAAATTCATGTGCCAGGGACAGGGCGCCCTGCTGCAACCGACGATATTCCGGGTGGTTCATTCCGATGATGGCATTCATAGCGGAGACAAACTGATCTGGCGCATCCAGAGAGAGATCCCATCCGGCGTTCCTGGCCTGCAGATCCCGCCACATCGTTCGATCGCTGATGATCACGGGCGTTCCGACAGCCAGAGATTCGAAAATTGCGTGCCCGAAATTCTCTCCCAGGGTGGGCAGGATCATGGCGTCGGCCTGGATCAGAAATTCACGAACCTCAGACTCAGATTTGGCACCCACAAACTCCACCCGCACCGATTCCGGCAATTCCCGTACCGCATTCAGACATCGCTGATGATAGGTCGTATCCTCCACGGGTCCCACGATCGTCAGCTGACAGTCCCCCTGCACGCGACCTGACAATTCAATCAACCACAGGATGTTCTTGGTTTCGTGGACGCGGCCGACAGAACAAAACCGGGCAGGACAAGCTTTTTCGGTCCTGTCGGACAGCTTGCTGACGGGAAGACACGGCACGTTGGGAATGGCGGTAACGGGGACGGCTCCGAATGCCGCATGAATCTCGGCAGCCTCCTCAGGCGAAGTAGCATGGAATGAAACGTGCCGCAGGACCCCACAGGTTCTCAGGAACCAGATGAGCGGCCGTTTCTTCCAGCCCTTCTGCTGCATCGCAGCGGGCTTCAGCATTCCCCGCGGGGCCAGAAATATTCGGATCCGTCGCCTGGTCAGCCGCAACCAGAGCAGGGGCCACAACGTCCCGGCAAGGGAGAACATACTGTTGAGGTAAACCGCATGCGGGCGGAATCGTCGCAGCATAAACACAAACGCAGCGCACCGACGGAAACCTGAGCTGCAGTAGCGCACGCGAGCCAGCCCGCGCCAGTTAAACCAGCGGTCTGAGGGAACCGCATCGTAGGACTGGTCGCTGCCAAGGTCTCTGTCAGAGGTGATGATTGCCACATCCGCTGATTTGCCGAGCAACACCGCAAGATTGGCACAGCTGCGGATCGGTCCTCCGGCCCGCACTCCCGGATCGAACCAGTCGACACAGACCAGCAGACGTGGCCTTATGACGGCCACCTGGGCAGGTTCAACGGCGGACTCGTGCTCACGCTCAGCTCTGGAATTCATGATACTCCGGAGCGGCGGAATCCCGCAGAGCGAGCACGAGGCAGAACATCAATGGGCGCTCGAAGCTGCCCGAACAGCATCTGATGTGACAGCCCGTAAGCCACCGAGACGAACAGGCCTGCCTTCACAAGATGATTGAGAACCACAGCCAGCTCGGTCTCCGACTTGATGGCCTGTGAAAAAATCACGGGCAGCCACAGCAGAAACAACACATGCCCGCGTCCCCGAGTTGCCAGAAGATAATAGGCCCCGGAAAAGACCGCGCCGTATCCCATCATCGCCGCGATTCCGCCATCGACTCCAAAGTTCGCATAGGCCTCACCAATTGTGCCGATTCCCATGGAAGTCTTTTCGCTGATTTCGAGTCCCGTGAATCGCCGAAATTTTTCACGACCTCCGGCCGTCGTCTTGTTCGGAAACAGAAAACGGGGAACAAGGGAATCAATCGCCGCCGCCCGAAACGTCTCACCGTTGGCAAACGGCTCTTCGGCCGGCACGTGCAGCATGACACTCGTCACAATCCAGCCCTGATTCAGGCGAACTCGCATGACCTCAGCGACTCCGTCAAAGGTGAGCGTCACGCTTTGCGCCGCGTGCTGTAATGCCACCAGAATCCCCGATCCCGACCCTGACTCCTGCTCCAGCTTCAGACGATACTCCGCCTTGAATGACTGCAGCACAACGAGGGCACAGAAACCACCTGTGAGCAGCATCGTATTCAGAATCAGGCTGCGGCGTTTCAGCTCGCGTGCAAGCACCAGGCTCACCAGGATCGCTCCCCAGATGATCAACTGGTGAAACATCCCCTGTGCGAGGGCGAAAAAGATGCTGACACCCAGAACTCCGGTCAGCATCCAGCGCCTCTGATGATGGCGGCAGAAGTAGCAGTACAGCGCGCCCACAAACTTCAGCTCACCGCCCAGAAAGAAAGCGAACGACAGTGACGGCGGCGCGTAACGCCCAAGTATCGTGAACACGACACCCGCCAGCATGATCATCACCCCCGCCTGGAAGACTCTTCGCCCGGCGGTAAAGGACATCACTTCGGTCAGCATCGGCAACTGATGCCGGACCCACACGATCGGCAGCAGATAGGCCACGACAGCCGGAATCGCAAATCGGAAGTAGTCTTCCGAGGATACGACCATCCGGTACCGGTAAAACTCAGGCGGGCTGTAGTAAGAACACAGCGGCCCGATCAGCAGCTGCAGGCAATACACGATGGCCGTGACCTCCAGTATCGGAATATCACGACCAAGGGCCACGATCAGCAGTCTTGCGCAACAGAACGCAATCAGCAGGATCGGGATTTCCACCGGGGCGAGACTGAAGCGCCCCATCAGCCCGGCAAAAAACAGCAGCAGCAGATCCACCCACTTCATGTCGGCCGCCCGTCCGTAGTCGCCCGGAACACTGACGGTGATAACCGCACCGCGGACACAACCGCGTTAACGATCCCGTCAAAGGACCAGTCCTGAATGAAACGCTGACTCTGTACGCCCATTTCGTCGAGCAGAATGCGCCGCTCGGGGAGGCTCCGGAACACGTCCACGGCACCGTCTGACCCCAGCTCCGGACACCGAAACCCGGTGCGGCCTTCCACCAGCAGGTCACGCGCAGCACCCACTCGATCCGTTGCCATCACAGCACGACCGCAGGCCATGGCTTCGTTCAGACAAAGCCCCCATGTCTCATTAAACCGGGACGGCAGACAGACGATATCGCCCACCCGATACACAACTGGCATCCGCTGTTGATTCTGAAAAGGCAGGATGCGAATCCGCTCGTCTGTGCCGATGACGCGACGGAGTTCCGGCTCCAGAACACCATCGCCCACGAGCAGCAGTCGCAGGCTGGTGCGCTCGGACGCTGCCATCTGAAAGACACGCACCAGTCCCAATGGGTCCTTCTTTCGTTCGAATTTGCCGGCGAACAGGATGACCACATCGTGATCGCCAAAACCCATTTCCCGGCGGAGCAATTCGGCCTCTCTGTCAAACTGGTCATCCGTGCCGGCAAATCGCTGGTTGTCAATCGCATGCGGGGCCGTCACGAGCTGTGACTCGCCCAGGCCATTCTTCCGGAAATATTCCCGGTTACAACTTCCCACAGCAATGGCAAAATCAATGTGGCGATAGACGTATCGCAGCAGCATCGATCGGGCGAAAGAACGGATTCCCGGGCAATCATCCAGAAGTGTGGAGTCCCCTCGGAACAGCACCGGGATACGCCCGTGAAACCAGCGCATCACGCGAAAATGAGAAGCAAAGTTCCAGCCGCAGACCAGCACGGCATCGGGCTGCCAGGCCGAAATCCGGGAGATCAGCTCAGGAGAATCCATGTTCCAGAACGTCCGGCGCTCCACGGGACGAGCCGGGGGCAGGAGTTCCCACTCATACCCGTCCAGCAGCGGAATGTCCCACTGAATCGATTTTCCGAACCCGGGGTCCCTGACCAGCGTGTCGCCGGCATGCCACGTATAAAAGACATGGACGCAAACGTCATCCTGAGCACTCAGCAGCTTGAGCCACGGTGCATTATACTGCACCGGGTGTGTCATCACGATCGCGATCCGCGCCACGATAAGGTTCCATGCTGACCGCTGCCAGCTGCGTTCTCCGGACAGTCTCCGATGACGAATCATCGTGAGTCCGCCACAGCATCATTTGCGGAACGGCGCAATCAGCGCTGCGGCTGGCTGAGTGCGGCTTCAAAGCACTCGACGATGCGGTCGGTCATCGTCGGCGCCAGACAGCTCGAAAACGCCTCCCAGTCCGTCGCCGGTGGAGTTTCGAACCGACGTCCTTCAAACCAGCGCTCATAAATCACTGCGGCGGTCTGCTGCGGATCATCCGCTGACGAGAAAGTGACACATGTCCCGGCTCGAACCCGGCGCATCACGTCATTCACCGAGCTGTCCTGATGAAACACCGTCAGCAGCGGACGGGCCGCCGTAATATACGGGTAGATTTTCGACGCCGTATACGAGGCATCACCAGAACCCGGAATCACCAGCGCATCGGCGTCCACAAGACAACGAAGCGCCTCGAAATACGGGACTCGACGGGGTGTCTCACGGACAAATCCCCCGATTCCCAGTTCGTCAGCGATTGGCCTGACCCAGTAACGTTCCGATCCGGGAGGAGCATAGTCCGTGCCAATAAAATCCAGCTGGATCTTCTTCGCCGCCGTCGGCTGCAGCTCCAGGAACTTCCGGAACCCGACCAGGATGGACGTCAGTGAGTGCCGCATGTCGGGGCCGCAGCGGCCTACGTAGACCCAGTGTTTCAGGCCGTCGTCCTTTCGGTAACAGGAATTGGTGACCTGTGACGAAGATGCCACCTCCACGTCCTTCAGAGTGGCCGCAAACGGAATTGTGACGAATCGATCAGCGCTCAGAAACGGGTAGCGCCGGCCGAGTGTTTCAGAATACTGCCCGGATACGACCATGATCATCGCGGCGCGACCCAGCACCCGAGGCTCAAACCGGGATGCAGCCCACTGATGCAGGAAGTGTTTGAACTGGCCGCCGGGAGGCCGCAGCTGGTTGTCACGATAATAATGGTTGACCCAGGGATCCTGCAGGTCAACCACATACGGCACCCCGAATTTTCGCAGCCACGCGGGCCCCAGCGGCAACAGGCCGAATTCCGTCGTCGAAAAGAATACCAGATCGAATTTCTGCTCCCGCAGCAGTCGTTTCGCGACTGACGAAATCTGCCTGCCGCTTCGCATCGAAAGACTGCCGATGCCCAGCAGCCGAGTCCACTTCCGGGACCAGGCACTGACGCGATGCACAGTCACCTCAGCCGGTATCGTGGACGCCAGCAGCGGATCGCGCGGCGCAGCAACGAAATCGGCGTCAACACAGATCACCGTGGGCCGCCAGCCGCGCGCTTCCAGAAACGGCAGGGCAAGCCGAACACGCTGCGCATCCGGAGCATTGCTCGGCGGGAATCGCGGTGAAATAATCAGAACGTTGCGCATTCGGGACTGAGCCGCAGCGGACAGGACATCAGGGGCCTGGCAGGACTGCGTCCGGCTGTTCACGTGTCGCCGATGGCTTTCTCTACGGCTGCGAGCAGGCGATCTGCGTTTTCTTCCCAGCAAAACCGGGCAGTACCGGCTTCCCAGGCAGCCTGCTTCGCATGACGCAGCACGTCCCGATCGTCAAGCAGCGAATCGATCGCGGCTGCCAGTGACTGTGCGTCACGCTGAGAGTAAACGCGAGTGGCGTCCGGAACCTGACGACAGATTTCCAGCTGCCCCAGCGTATCACTGGCCACCGCTGGAATCCCCGCCAGAAAATAGTGCAGGATCTTGTTTGTGACAGTCAGATTGCGGCTCCTGTTATGAGCCAGTTCGCCGGCAAACCCGACATCATACGACTGCATCAAAGGCAGCAGCTCTTCATGCGGCACCTGATCGTGAAAGAACAGGCCGCAGGAAGAGTGCAGATTTCGGTACAGCGAATCCCGGATCCCTGATCGACTTCGGCCGGTCAGGTGGATCTCCACCGGATGGCGCAGATGATGCGTTGCGGCAACAAGCTGTTCCAGGCCGCGATCCGGCCCGATCACCTGAGAGACCCACCCGATTCGGGCTGTCCCCGGACGGTCGGGTCGCTCGTGGGGCGGCGAGTCGCCAGCACGCCGTTCCGACAGGCGAAACGCGTTGTACAGCACGATCGGTCGAGGACATCCGTAACATTCCCTCAGAGCATCGCTGAGTACCTCAGATGTTGTCGACGCGAAAACCGCTCCCCGGAGGACAGTGGATTCGTTTGCACGCAGCAGCCTGACGGGACTATGAGCCAGATCCTCCGCACGCAGATCTTCGGAATACCAGTCTTCAATATCCACGCACACCCTGGCCCCGCGTTCAAGGAGCCGAGATCCCACCCACATCGCCTGCGGCAGATGCAGACTGTATAAGTCGGCCGGATGACTGACACAGGATTTCAGGAGTCCGACCGCGGCATACCCCAGCTGTCCCACGGACTCGCGGCCGGAAACCCGACACGCCGTGATGACAATCTTTCGCTTCAGTCTGGCCCATTGCCAGTCCAGCTTCCGCGTCGCGTCCGGTGACGCTGTATCAATAATCCGCCGTGTCCCGAACTGATGGGCCTGCTCCAGCTGCCGATTGCGCCCATCGTCTTCGGGTTTGAGCAGTGAACACAGAACTTCGACCGCGTACCCTGCCTCGGCAAGTGTCGCGGCCTCCTTGACAACACGCGGATTGTCGGAGAGCTGAATCCCGGAAACGATGGTGATCTTCTTCATCGCGTCCAGGTCGCGATCAGATGGCCAACCCCGTTTTCCGGCACCGAAGTCACGCTGACGAACTCCATCAGTTCCACCTGATACGCGTAGTGCGCAAGAAAACTGCAGCAGGCATCCAGGAGTGCGCGTGAATGAAATTCAATGCACAGGATCGGGTGGTGCTGTTCAATCAGAGTCTTCGCGCCTCGCAGAACTTCCGCCTCGGCACCTTCCACATCAATCTTGATCAGCTGCGGCGGTTCAATTTCGCCGCAGGCCACCAGCGAATCGAGTGACCTGATCTGCACTCTGATGTGCTGCCCTGTGTTCTGCTCCTTCTGGAACGTGCCGATGTTCAGTTTCCCCATGCTCGATTCCGGCATGATCAGAAACTCCGCCGACCCGTCAGACGCCCCGACCGCGCACTCGTGCAGCGTCAGATGCCGGTCCGGATTCAGGCTGATGACCTTGCGAATCTGCTCGGCGTTGACCGGGTTCGGCTCAAAGCAATGGACTGACGATGCGCCGGACACCGCCATGACTCCCGCCAGAAAACCACGATGCCCGCCAATATCAAGACACACCGCTCCGTTTCTGATCAGCGGTACCAGACGAGAAGTGAATTCACACTCCCACGTTCCGGTCCAGATCAGTTTGTCCTGAGGCAGTGAGACCGGATAGATCAGGCCGCATGCCGGTCCGGCACTGATGCGATGCACGAATTCCCGTCCACTCAGAAACCTTCTGAAGAACCAGCGCTGCAGACCGGAAAGAATCGGAATGCGGCGCAGGCGGTTTCTGACCGTCCACGGCAGTAAGTCAACGCTCCGCTGTAATAGCTGTGACAGCAATCGGTGCTCCACTCATGGTCGAATATCGGATGCGAGAAGACCAGTTCAACGCTGGTCGCTCGACCTTGTTGAACAGGATCTGTGCTGCGGCAAATGACGCAGCCAGGGCCACGAACAGCACGCCCCCAACGGGACCATTCTTCACTGATGGCTTCCTGAACGGCTGTTGTCGACGGAATACAGCGATGCAGCTCAGGAAACTGCACTACCCGGGATCACCGGCATCCAGGCGGCGATACAGTTGTGCGTACCGCGATGCCAGCATCTTTTCATCGAAGCGCGACCGATTCATGCGTCCCTGCGCAATCAGTGATTCACGGTAGTCAGCATCCTGAATCACACGCAGAACTCCGTCCCGGATGGATTCCACGCGGAACGGATCGACCAGGCAGGCACCATGGCCCGCAACCTCGGGCATTGAAGAACAGTTCGACGTAACGCAGACGCGTTCCACGCACTGGGCTTCCACGATCGGCATGCCAAAGCCTTCATGAGTCGAGACAAAACTGATGATATCCGCCTCACAGTAACGCTCCACAATCTGCTCATCCGTCAGGCGCCCGTAACTCGTGAACCGAATCGCGTTTTCAACCAGCGCGTTGTGCAGCGATTCGTCCACGGGGCCCACCAGATCCAGATGGCAGCCCAGCCCTCTGAGCGCCTGCACCAGCCGTACGACATTCTTGTTGGCCTTGGTGCCAACCTGCAGAATTCTCGGACACTCCGCGTTAAACACCTTCGGAGACGGCTGAAACAATGCAGAGACCGATACAGGAATCACATGGATTTTCTCGGCCGGAAATCGAATCTCGTTCAGGAGCTGCTGCTTTGTCTCCTGAGAAATCACCGTCATTGCCGCGACACGGTGCGCGGGCAGCGTATACCACAGCCACTTCACTATGGCTCGCTTCCAGCCGGTCAGACGCTCGAGAATCTGACAGTCCAGAACGGTCAGCAAAGTGCGATCGCCCCTCAGCAGTATCGCGATATAGTGGATGTCGCCCGTAATATGATTCACGGCACCCTGGTTTCGCCAGGAACTCAGAATGTTCCGGACGCGACCCACGATCCCGGAACTGAAACAGGGCATCGTGCAGACCCGAATTTGCAGATCCCGCAGATGCAGATCCCCTTCGCTGCCATTGACAGCCGTCGGCTGCAGGCATCGGCGAATCCGATCGAAGTACCCTTCGATGCTGAACTGAGTTGGCCGCGGGCGGCGATGAAAATGGACCACCTCCACGATCTGCTTATCCATTGTTCCTGTCAGCAGCCTCCGTCACTGATTCTCCCGCGAATCACAAAGCCGTGAATCTCAATCTTCCGCCTGATCGAGGCTGACACGAATCGTGTGTCCATGGGCTTCGGGCCAGCATCAGTTCGCGGAGGCCGAAAGCGACGCAGCATTCAGCAGGGCGAAGATGCGATCGATCTGGCGGTCATAGGAATTTTCCAGCGCGACTTCGATCCGCGCTTTCTGAAGTTCCACGGAATTCTTCTCGTCGAGCCGTGCGATCGTCTCGGCAAATATCTCCGGCAGGTCCGCATCCGTTTCACTGGCAGACATCATCAGCAGACCGGCCTGATCCTCGTACGCCTGAATCCGGCTCGAGACGACGACCTTTCCGGTGCTCAGGTACTCCAGAATCTTATGCGAATTTGAACGATCTGATTCGGTCGGATCGGCAGCATAAGACAGCAGGAAGGCATCCATCGTGCGAAAACCTTCCGCCAGCTGGTGCTGTGACACGGCTCCGTGCAGGGTCACGTTCGACTGCTTTATGAGATACGCGATGAATTCCGACGCGGCCCCGGAGTTCGCCTCCGCGGGTCCCCAGAAGTGAAAGTCAACCTGCGGGTTCTCGGCGACAATCTGCCGCAGCACGGCGCGATTCACCGGACGGCGGCCCAGATTCCCCGCGTAACCGACTCGGTGTCGGCTCCGACACAGACCGCCGCGCTCCGCCATTGACGACGAATTCAGCCCGCTGAGGGTCTCCCGGCCCAGCTGCTCAAACGGCGCCGCCAGTCCATGATTGACCACATGGACTTCGCGCCCTGAAGCAGCCAGCTGCCCGGCAATCCGCGACGAAACCGTAAGCACCAGATCCGCCGTCCTGGCAGGCTGCAGATGACGGCGGTCACTCAGTGGATCCACCGGATGAAAAATCGATCGGTCTGCCCCGAGGCGCGACAAATCACCCAGCAGATTGAAATCGAAACACCAGACAAGATCGGGCGCACAGTGATATCGCCTCAGCAGCCCTGTCACATGGCGCCGCAGCAGCCAGTCATGGATCCGTGGAACATGGAACCTCAGACGGTAAAACCACGGTCGACGATATGACAACACGCGCACACCGGGATGTCCCGGAACAACTTCACAGGCGGAATCCCCCAGAAGGCTGTCCTGCGGCGGGTTAAGAAATACAACGCGATGCCCCCGCCGTGCGAGCGCCATCGCATAGTTATGCTTTGAGACAGGGATGTGGTTCCACGGCTGAGGCGAGATGATCAGTATGGCCTGCTGCACGGTAGCCTGTCCCGCTCCACTCGCGAATCAGCAGTTCTGGCCGAATTCCACCGCAGCTCTCAACTGACCACCCGGCCCGTGTGCACGCGGGCACTCTGTCACGGAGCGCCAATGCCGGAAAAGAATGCCCTGATCGCAGTGACCACCGTCCCGATCTCGCTGTCGCTCAGCTCCGGATAGATTGGAAGTGACAGGATCTCATCAGCATGGCTGACTGCCACCGGAAAATCTGCAGCAGTATGCCCGAGGTAATCATACGCCTGATACAGCGGCAATGGCCTGGGATAATTGATCACCGTCGGAATGGAACGCGCTCCCAGCCAGTCGCGGAGCGAATCGCGGTGCTTCGTGCGGATGACGTACAGGTGATACACATGGCTGCCGCCACTTCTGACCGCCGGAGTGATGATGTCTCCGACCCCCTGCAGCAGTCGGTCATAGACAGCCGCGCGGCTCTGTCGAGCGGCTGTCCATTGATCGAGGTGACGCAGTTTGACGCTGAGGATGGCCGCATGCAGCCCGTCAAGCCGGCTGTTAATGCCCTCCATCACGTGGTTTCCCTTACCACCATGCCGCGCATAAAGCGCGCTGAATTCAGCGATGTCATCACGGCTTGTCACCAGAGCACCGGCGTCGCCCATCGCCCCCAGATTCTTCCCGGGATAGAAGCTGAACGTGGCTGCATCACCCATGGTGCCGACCGTCCGGCCTTTGTAGACCGCCAGATGCGCCTGCGCACAGTCCTCAATGACCCACAGATTGTGACGTTTCGCAATCTCCAGAATCGGATCCATGTCGGCCGGCTGGCCGTACAAATGAACGGGAATGATTCCCCTGGTCCGGTTCGTGATCTTCGATTCGATCGCCACCGGATCGATATTGAAAAAATCGCTTTCGGTGTCACAGAAAACGACTCGTCCTCCGGCCTGAGTGATCGTCTCACTGGTGGCGATCCAGGAATTCGCCGTCGTGATCACCTCGTCTCCCGGTCGGAGTCCCAGGGCCTTCATGGCGACATAGATCGCATCGGTGCCGTTGGCACACGAAACACAGTGTTTCGTACCGACCTTCTCAGCAAACTCCTGCTCAAACCTGTCGACGTAAGGGCCCCGCACGAAGGCCGATTCGGCAATGACCGCTGCCATCTCCTGATCAATTTCCGGCTTGATTGAGAGATACTGTGCGTAAAGATCAACGAATTGCATATTGCAGAGGCCGAAGGTCAGAGGTTGTGCAGCCGGCGAGCCGGGTTCCCGCAGTAAGTTCCCGGTAATGTGACGTCTTTTGTCACAACACTGCCCGCACCGATCACAACGTCGTCACAGATCGTGACCGGCAGGATCGTGGCGTTCGTTCCGATCGAAACACGATGGCCGATCCGGGTGGACTTCCACTTCGTCTGATCTCCGCGAGCCGGCCCACCATCGGCGAACAGGTCGTTGATGAACATGGCTCCATGACTGATGAAACAGTCATCACCGATCGTCACCAGCTCACAGATGAACGCATGTGACTGGATGCGGCAGCGGGCGCCAATCGTGACTCGCTTCTGGATTTCGACAAACGGACCGACAAAGCAGTGATCACCGATCCGGCATTCGTAGAGATTGCATGGCTCAACCACCGTCACGTTGTGACCGAATTCAACGTCTCGAATCGAGACCCTGAGGATGCGGGGTTCCATCGGCCTGGGGATTCTTTCGATGAGGAACAGCGGACGTGGTACACCGTCAGGAAGCAAATGTGACGTCATCCTGAGTCATTCGTGCCGGTTCAACGGACGCATTGACTGCCCGGGCTCCGGACACAGCAGGATCCTGTGTCTGTCTCCTGAAGTCAGCAATCGCGATCAGCCTGATCCCGGACGGCTGCCTGTCGCGTGGAAGTCGGCATCCTGTCCCTGCCTGACGGTCCCGGATTGGCATCGGCGACGCGCTTCGATTCCTGTCAGACGCTCCTGGCGATCAGCGTATCGAGTCGAGATCTGGAGGGTACGGGATTCCAGCGAATACTTTCGTAAATTTTTTCGATGATCTCGACCGTCTTCAGGCCTTCGTAACCATTCGTGGCGATCACTCCCCCGTGCTGCAGCACATCCACCAGGTTTCCATAAACCTCGTCATGGTTCGACATGGATCCCACATAGTGTCCGTACTGATTCGCCGGTTTTCCCGGAGCCAGTCCGCTGATTTCAAAGTCCTGAATCTGCTGGTATTCCAGCTCATTCAGATACTGACCACCAATCTTCACGGTTCCCTTCTCTGCAAAAATCGTCAGCGACCCTTCCATGTTCCTCTGGTAACTGTTGATTGTGAAGTGGATCGATCCCAGAGCCCCGCTGCGGAATCGCAGCGCGACAACCCCGCAGTCTTCGAAGTCCACGGTGTCCTGGTGGCAGAAGTTGTCGGCAAAGGCCTGTGCTGAGACGACATCGCCGGCCATCCAGTACAGCAGATCGATAAAATGGCTGAACTGTGTATAAAGGCAGCCGCCATCGAGTTCCGACGTCCCCTTCCAGGGATCATTCAGGTAATACTCTGCACGACGATTCCAGAAACAGTTCAGCTGCACACTGAAGATCCGCCCCAGTCGCCCTTCGTCAATCACCTTCTTCACGGCGGCGACCGGCGGATTGAAGCGATTCTGCTTGACGACGAACAGCCGCCGATTCGCTCGTTCGGCGGCCTGAATCATGGCCCCGCAGTCATCAGCGGTCAGCGCCATCGGCTTTTCGCAAAGCACATGACATCCGGCCTGCAGAGCTGCAATTGAATGCTCGGCGTGCAGGCCATTCGGACTGCAGACGCTGACGACGTCGATATCGCCGGCTGCGGTCAGCATCTCTGCCAGACTGGCATACGCGCAGGCCCCGTGTGGTGCCGCCATTTTCTCGGCTCGGTCCAGCACCGGGTCGCAGGTGGCCACGAGCCGTCCGAATCTGCCGACGTGTTCCGCGTGCCGGTTCGCAATGCGGCCGCAGCCCACGATGGCGAAACGCAGTGATGGTGAATCTGTCATGTGTCGGAAAAACCTGTCAATAGACCCGAAAAAACTCGCTGACTGGCACCTGCCAGTCAGCGACTACGTCCCCCGCATCCGGCAGATCGGATTCCTCAAGAAGTGGCAGATACCTGGATTCATCTCCGACGCTGTCGAACCGGGCACGGCTCACGAAGGCCACATCCGCCGCCAGCACCGTGTCAGGTGCCTGGGCAATCAGAAATCCGGTTTCCGCAGCAAATACCACGCCCAGATGCCGTCGCTCCAGATGGCTGCTCAGATGCCAGGCAATCCGGCTGGCCACGCGTCCATGACGACCACCCGCCGGGGACGTCTCCCTCAAACTCCCTGCAATCAGCTCATACCGACTGGAACCCGATTCGCGACGAAACAGCTCGTCCGCTGTGATGCATCGCCGATGAGCAATCTCGGGCGCTGTCATGACGGTCCTGGAGGCCCTGAAAAACCGGGCATGTCCCGACGTGAAATTCCGATCCCGTCCGTGCCACAATTCCCGCAGGACGCCGATGCCGTAAGTGTACTCATCAAACACTCGCCGCGGCTACTGCCTTTTTCGACAGACCTGAAAGAACTGCTCACGCAGTACGGATTCTGACGGAAAATTTACCAGCACCGCTCGGTGAACCCCGTGAAATACGAACATGCTGCCGGCCGATACCGCTGCTGCCCCGCCGTCACGGACAGCCCGAAGAAAGTCGTCGACTTTTCCGGCACCCCCGGAGGCAATCACCGGGACAGGTACTGCCGATGTCACCCTGCTGAGCAGTTCGATGTCGTATCCCAGATACGTTCCATCACGGTCGATGGAGTTCAGCAGAATTTCTCCGGCACCCTGTTGCACGGCTGCGACCGCCGCCACAGTGGGATCAGGCTTCTGGCGGACTGTGCCACTATGTGATCGAGTCTGGTAGCGTCCGAACCAACCCTTCCGCGCGTCAATCGAAACCACAATGCTCTGCGACCCGAACTGATCGGCTGCCGCCCGGATCAGTTCCGGCTGGCGAAACACACTGGAATTCAGAATGACTTTCTCAACACCCGACAGCAGAATGCGACGGATCTGGGCTACCGACGTGATTCCCCCACCGTACGCCATCGGCATGAAACACTCCCCGGCAATCTCCGCGATCTTTTCAAACTTCGGCTCAGAGCCGTGCCGCGACGCACCAATGTCGAGGATCGCGATTTCGTCGACTTCCTTCTCGTTGAAGATCTTGACCGTGTTAATCGGATCCCCGACATACACGGGCTTCTGAAAGCGCGCGGTCTTGACCAGACCATCCCCGCTCAGCAGCAGACTGGGAATGACTCGGATGCGTTCCATAGGCATCTGTAAGACTGTTTCTCACGGTCTGGCAGAACAGCCGGGATCCGTCGTGTGCGTTCCCAGGTTCGGAGGCATACCGGAGGTCATGCTTCAGATTCTGTTGCGTCGGGCTGCCAGACAGCAGGCGAAAGCTGTCGGGGTGCGGCCCCCATCCCTGACAACCGATGGGCGTCACGGCGTCAGTCAGTGTTTTTCTGGCTGCAGGATCCTGGCGCGTCGGCCTCCATGCGCGTCCGCTCTGGTGCGGAGGCACCGCTGGCTGGCCAGTGCCCGCTGATTACCGGACTGTCTTCGACAGTCTCGCAAAATTTTCCAGCAGCTTCATCCCGAATCGATGACTCTTCTCCGGATGAAACTGCACCCCCCGGATGTTTCCGCGCTGTACACCCACTGTAATCTGATATCCGTGATGAGAACTGATGATGATGTCTTCCGGGCAGGTGCACTGCAGATGGTAGGAATGGACATGGTAAAATCGGGATTCCGCCGGCAGCCCGTCGCAGAGAGGATCAGGGCGAACCACCGATATATCACGCCACCCCATGTTCGGTATCTTGTCCTCGGGTCTCAGTCGGGAGCGATCAAAGGCTGTCGTCCGCCCCGGAATCCATCCCAGTCCGGGCAACCTTCCTTCGTCGCTGCCCTCGGTCATCAGTTGCACGCCCAGGCAGATGCCGAGGATCGGGACGTGCCGCCGCAGCACGTACTCGTTCAGGAATTCCCATAACCCGGTCGCCCGCAGGTTTGCAATGCCGGTGTCAAATGAACCGACACCCGGAAGAATCAAACTCGTGGCGCTCCCGAGCTGATTTCGATCGCCGGTAATCACCGACTCGAAACCCAGCCGCTTCAGCATGCTGCCGATCGAGGCCAGATTGCCGACGCCGTAGTCCACGACACCGATCAAGACCGTGCCCCCAGGAGCCGCTTCACCAGCCGCACCGGCAGTCTGAGAGGACTGAGCACCGGGTAGGTTTCGAACAGCCCTCGTTCGGTTTCAAATTCCTCGTGCCGGCGCGGAGCCAGGCGCATCAGCTCCTCGAACTCATCGTGAGAAATTCCCAGTTTCTTGAGCACGAACTCCCGATCAATTTTCAGCTGATCCGGATCATAGACCGGCTTCTGCAGTTCGGTCAGTGCTTCATCACGCGTGATCTGGCCCGAGAATATCAGATCGGACAGATGCGCCATGCGTTTGTCGATGCCGAACTTTGTCGGCAGAATGTACCCCTGATAAAATCGCGTGAAAATCGACTCGTAGTGTTTACCGCCGTAGTCGCGCCAGCCCAGATCATCCATGATCTGCTGCTTGACGCGAGCTTTATTGTACGGCACATAGTTCAGAATCGAGGTCTGTGTGACCCTGCCGAACATCTGATACAGTTTCTTTACCTTCCAGTCCATCAGCGGATAGGTCTTCATCGGCTTCTTACCAAAAAGGCGATGAATGGCCTGAATATGGACATGGTCCGTTTTGTGCCAGATCCAGTGTGGCGGCAGTGTGCATTCGGTGACCACGTTCGTTCCGCTCAGAATATGCCTGACGCCATGCCTTGCGGCCTGCTTGTACAGAGTCGCGAAAATCGCATGGTCGCTGACCAGTTCGATATCAACCACCGAGGCGCGGATAAACGCCAGCTGGATATCGCGAAACTCCTCCCAGTCAATCACGTACGTGAAGAGATCGATGTCGAGTCGGCTGACGATGTTTTCAATATTCTTGACGGCCAGTTCGGAATTCCAGCCATTATCGCAGTGGACTGCCAGCGCCCGCAGTCCCAGTTCCTTCGCCAGAAGAGCCACGTAAGTGCTGTCGACGCCGCCGCTGACCCCGATCACAACATCATACGGCCGCCCCCGCCCGTCGCGGCGAATGCGGTCTACCAGTGCGTCAAGCGCTGCCTGCCGTTCGGCAGGATGCTGGACGTGCTGCGCCACGGCTCGGACATACTGCTGGTAATAATTGCACACACCGTTGTCGTCGAACGTCATCTGCGGATCGTCACGCGTGTCCAGGACGGACATCGCACATCGGCGGTACGTCGTCCCCGCCTGCAATCCTGCATCACAGACTGTCGCCACCGTCATTTTCCGCTTTCTGTCAGCCGATCTGCTCCGCCCTGCCGGCGAAGGTATTCGGCCTCGGTCAGATAACCTATGAATCTTCGGCGGACCGAGTGACGCACACACTGATCCGGATTCAGCGTTCGGAGTGTCTTCGCGGGATTTCCGCCAATCACCTGAAATCCCTGGGGAAAACTCCGTGTCACCACGGCTCCGGCCCCGACGATCGTAAAATCACCGAGTTCCACACCGGGAAGGATCACCGCGTTCATTCCAATCCAGCAATACGCGCCGATTGTGACACTTCCACTGCAACGCTCGCGCAGGTCACAGGGATCGTGGTTGGCACTGATGATTCCCGCGTTCGGACCAATCTGCGTGAAATCGCCAATCGTGATTCCCCCGTATCCCTGAATATAACATCCCTTCATCAGACCCGGGCAGACGTCGACACCGATCCGGATCTTCTCCGCGTCGTAGACCTGACTGTACTCGCTGACCGGCCAGTAAGCATCACGGTTGCCTCCCCGACCCAGAACCTTCTGCCGGAACCAGATGCCCAGATTGATCCGATTCTGATAATCGTCGGTTTCCCGAATGAATTGAAAGAACGGCAGACGAGTCAGCAGAATCTCAGGAATCCGCCACGGCCTGCGCAGCAGGAACTTCATGTTCGGCATCCGTTCGGCTACCTCCCGATCAGTTTTCGGAATGGGTAACACGCCAGATCATACACCAGCGCGACCAGATCGGAGGGCTCCAGACCGGCAGCGGCCGCCACGCTCTTCGCGACAGCCAGCCTGCCCGACATCAGATATCTGAGTACCCTGCGGCGACAGGCCTTTCGCTGCTGCCGCATGATTCGACCCCGATCTTCTGAGTTCAGCGGACATCGTGCGGATCGCAGCTGCGTCCAGGTGATCTCTTCATATTGCCCCAGATACTTCTCAAAGCTCGCCACTTCCTGATCACCATGTTCACGGTACCAGACAATGCCGTCCGGCATCAGCAGGACCGGGAAGGACTCGGACAACCGCAGCCACATTTCATAGTCACTCGACATGCGACGGGCCGGAAAACCGCCCACCGCATCGAAAGCAGTGCGCGTGATCATCGCAGACAACGGCGCCTTGTGGAACAGGGGAAATCCCGTAAAGTGCCAGCGATAGGCTTCTTCCGGTGACAGGACGATCGGGAACGGTCGCGACACATGCTGCTGCAGGGAGCACAGACCATACCCGGCCTGCGGATGTGCTTCCATCATTTCAACCAGCACCTGCAGACCGGTTGGATAGATGAAGTCGTCAGCATCCACGTACTTGAGGTACTTCCCGCGGGCCAGTGAAGCGGCTTTGTTGCGATTGGGATAGTCACCCAGATTCACATCATTGCGATGCAGGCGAACTCTCGAGTCCCTGCGGGCGTAGTCCAGGGCAATCTCACACGACCGGTCCTTCGAGCAGTCGTCAACGATGAGATACTCGAAATTCTGAAAAGACTGCGCCAGCACGCTTTCAATCGCTTCCGCCAGGTAGGCTTCGCGGTTGTAGCACGTCGTCAGAACACTGACCAGCGGGATTTCCAACGGCATCTCGACCACTCTCGAAGCAACACGGCCACGGAGGTTTTGTCAGGGGTTCTGACGCAAAGACTGCAGTCGGAACGGCTTACCCACAGAGCGATCGTGCAGCCGCTTCACTTCTTCATCACCGGACTGCAGGGCCTGAAGAAAGTCGTCGATCGCCCGCCGCATGGCCTTCTGGTTTGCCAGATTAAAGCACCACCAGTGCCACCGCCTGCCGATGCTCAGCCCCGCCGGCCGCAGCAGCGAACGCACCAGCGAGAGTCTCGCGCGAAGTGTCTGCCTCGGAATCTCCGGTACCACACCAAACAGCCAGTTCCGCAGACACAGCATCGTGACGACCCGTCTGTATGTGACCGCTTCGTCCTCCAGATGATAATGGAATACGCGGGCGGACGGATCATAGACCAGTGTATGGCCCGCCTTCAGCGCATCAATCGCCCACAGGGGATCTTCACCATAAGGAATCTCCCGAAACGGGATCTGATCCCGCAGTACCGAAGTGCGGTACATGGCAATCACGTCATCCCATGACGCCGCGTCCCTTTTCTGCCCGGGCGGCAGCGCTTCAAACTGCTCCGGCGTCTCAAACGAAAATCGCTTCGTGCGGGGCTCCGACCGAGGCCGAAACCACTCCGCAGGATTCTTGTCCGGCTCGTGGGGCACCACCTGGAGCCCGCAGACCCCGGCAACCCTGTCGCTGTCGAAGCCAGCCACCAGTCGTGCCAGCACGGATCGATCACACGCCCTGGCATCGCCCACTGTCATCAGCGTCAGCTCGCCCGTCACATGCCTCATTGCCCGATTACGAGTTGTCCCATGATTGAACTCCGAACCAGGAATCTCGACCAGCCGGACCTTGTCATAGCCTCTGACAATCTCCAGCGTCCCGTCCGTGGAACCGGAGTCGATGACCACGATCTCTTCCACAGCGACTGACTGATTCAGCCAGCTGTCCAGGCACTCTGTGATGCCCTTCGCTTCGTTGCGGACGGGAATCACAATGGAAACGGTCGGATGCATAACGGGCAGCGGGCAATAAGCAGTGGGCAGTGAATCGGACCGGGATGTCAGATTCCGGATTCCGGGTTGTGGCCGGCGTGGAATTCCCTGAGCGCGGCGTTGAGTTCATCCGATGTGCCGATGTCAATGTAACGACCATCCGGCACGGGAAATCCTCGCACGTTCATCCCGTCGGCAAGAGCGGCGTTGAACACATCGCCCAGCACAGTTTCCCGGCCGCCAGCGTCATGCTGTGAAAGAAACGCATCCAGCAGGTTCGTGAATCGCACGGACCAGCAGCACGTACCCCACATATACTCCAGGGACGAGTTCTGCGGCTTGTCAACTGTGCTGACGACTCGACTGTCAGCATCGATCTCGACCATGCCAAACTTCTGCGGGCGATCGGTCGCAAAGAGTCCCAGGGACAGATCGGCACCAGACTGAAAGTGCTGCTCGACCAGTGTCTTCAGCGCGGTTACAGGCCGAATAATCGTGTCCGGCATGCCAAAGACAACGGTTGCGTCTCCAATCCAGGGACGTGCCAGATTTATCGCCGAAGGCATTCCGTCGAGTCGCTCCTGATAGAGGTAAGCAATCTCAAGGCCGAAACGACTGCCGTCGCCGTAATACTCGACCACGTCCTGTTTGCCCTGACCGACAATCAGCAGGATTCGCCGGACTCCTGCCTGTTTCATGTTTTCCAGAATGTACTGACTCACCACCTTTGGCCGTTTCTCGGCCCTGCCCTTCACGATGTAGTCCTGAAAACCAATCGGAAACAACTCCTTGGCGCAGGGAAAAGGCGCCAGGCGCGTCCCTTTACCAGCAGCCGGAATAATTCCCACCGTGTCTGCATTCTTCATGGAGACAAATGCTCCGGCAAAAAGGACGCTCGCAGAAATGTATCAAACCGCTGATAACCGGGATAAGCGCGGACACCCACGCAGATGACCTCTTTCCCGCCAGTGTTTCTCACTGCCATCGGACGCACCAGGTCATGTGCTGTGCGGCTCGAAAGTCGCGGTTCCGCGGCTTTCTGCCATTGCTGATCAATGAACGAAAACTCAGCAATCTCATACCGGCCTTCCGCGTTCTTCAGGGAGACGAGCACCACAGGCGGACTGACTGAAACGATACAGGCTCCGGCCGGGTAGCAGACAAGACCCTGACGGGCGATTTCCTGTGTGGTCCAGGTGTTGGTGGTTGAGTCCCGGTGCGACCAGCAGACGACGGAGTCGGCGGAATCATAGTCAATCCAGATCGCGGCGAGCTGACCAGCGGGATCACGCTGCACATCCCACACGCGGGTTTCACGATCGCCCTCGGTCCGCATGACGGCAGTCAGTCCGTGAAAAAGAACCGGAAGTGTGAGGCGGCTTCCTGTTCCATCCTGCCAGGTAACGCCGCTGTCCGAACTCCGGATATGGTAGACGTCGCGAACGCGGCCCTCAACCGCCACCCCAAACAGCAGATCGACATCCGCCGTCGTTTCGTCTCCGACTGACAGTGAATAGATCCAGTCTCCGCTGATTCCTTCCCCGGGCGCAGCGTCCACCAGAACCGTTTCATCGGAAAATGAACGGCCGTGATCCTGTGACATTCGAAAACAGTACGGACGCGCACCGTCGGAATCCGTCCGGCGATAGAACAGGAGCAGCCGATCGTTTGTCGTGCAGAGGACAGGATAGGTGCTTTCTCCGTCGCAGACAACGACGGGATCTAACCATGACGTAATGTCTCCGCTGGTCGCCGTTATGCGACTGAACATCGGGGAGTTATGCAGGCTGTAGAACACTCGCACTCGCCCCGCGTCCGGTCCGCGTGCGGGAAGATATAAAGCGGGCGGGCCATGATCGTCCAGATAATGATACTGGGCTACGACAGCAGCGAATGCCTCCCGCTCAGAAATCTGTCCAACGACAACCTCACGACGCGATGTCATCCAGCCGGCGTAGATATTCGCCCCCGAACGGACTGCCGGCGGCGTGTTGTACCACAGGAGATTGCCTCGACCCCACAGCTCGTCGAATGAGGGTGCCGTGGTGCGCAACACGTATCCCACGGGAACCAGGATCGCAGCTGCGATGAGAACACCAGCGGTAATTCGTTTCGTATTCATGTTCAGGAGTTCTGACACGCCCTGGCGAATCCGGGACAGCACCTCCTGACAGCGTTGTCGGCGGAGTCCTGCGAACCAGTCCCAACGCTGTCCTCAACTCCAGGGCCAACTCCTCTGCTGCGACTGGCTCAGTTCTGAGGGCCGTTCGCCTGTCAGGGTGCACTCCGGAGTCGAAGCAGCCAGTCGGCTGCCGTGTCGGCAATCCACGCGAATGAAGTACACGTGCCGAGGCTGCGGGCAGCCTGATGTGGCTGATAGACGAGCAGCGGCACGTATTCCCGCGTATGATCGGTTCCCGGGACCGTCGGGTCGCACCCGTGATCACCGGTAATCACGAGCAAGTCATCGTCTGTCAGGTGATTCAGCATCTCGGGAATTGCCCGATCAATTTCCTCCAGCGCACGACCGTATCCCACCGGATCATTGCGATGACCGTAGAGAGCGTCTGTATCAACAAGGTTTGTAAAGATCAACTGGCATTCGGATTCATCCGTGGTCGTCCGCGATTCTCGCAGTGACGTCAGGTCCAGCTGATTTCGAATCGCCTGCAGAGTGAGCTGCAGCCCTTCAGCATTTCCATTGGTATGTACGGAATGCGTGATTCCCGATCCCACGAAGATGTCGACAATCTTCCCGATCCCCAGCACCAGTCCACCCCTGTCTGCGATTCGATTCAGAACGGTGGGTTTCGGAGGTGTCACGGCCAGATCACGCCGAGCTCCGGAAAGTCGCTTCAGGCCCATCTCTGTGCGACAATACGGCCTGGCGATGACGCGGCTGACGTTGTAATCGTCGGTCAGCAGCCCTCGAGCGATCTGGCACCAGCCGTACAGCGTTTCGAGCGGGACCACATCCGTGTTGCACGCGACCTGAAAGACACTGTCCGCACTGGTATAGACGATGGGAAATCCCGTCGCGACGTGCCGCGGATCGAAGCGTTCGATGATCTCGGTCCCCGACGCCGGACAATTCCCGAGAATTCCCCCGCAGTCAGTTTCGGCGACAAATCGGTCCAGCAGCTCGGCTGGAAAGCCGTGCGGATACACCTGAAAGGGCTGATCCAGCACCAGGCCCGCAATTTCCCAGTGCCCTGTCGTCGTATCCTTGCCTTTCGAGACTTCCATCATCCGTCCATAGCTGGCAAGTGGCTGAGCGACCGGAGGTACTCCCTGAACCTCGGTGATATTTCCCAGGCCGAGTGCTCCCAGATGCGGCAGACGCAGTCCCTGGCTGGCCCTTGCGACGTTACCCAGCGTGTTGCATTCCGGAATATCTCCGTAGTCCGCGGCATCCGGCAGCGCCCCGACGCCCAGGGCGTCAATCACGATGATGATCGCTCGTCGCATCTTCAGATGACCCCCATTCGCGCCCTGGCAGCGCCTGTGACTGTCGATACCGCTGTCCTGCCGGTCCCCGGTCCGATTCGCATGACGGCCGATTCGCTTGACGGCCGGGAAAAGGGCACCTTCCGGCTGCAACCTGCGGCTACTGCTGCAGAGGCGCAGATGTCGGCAACTTCCACAGCAGCGAGATGGCCTGAAATATCTTCAGCTGCGATTCCACCCAGCTTCGCACAAAGGGGAATCGGATCAATCGTGATCGACACGCCAGAACCGCTCTGCTCAGCCGCCTGAATTCTAAACCATTCAGCACGCCTGCCTCATGACTCCACTTCAACAGGTCGTTTGCCAGGTCGAAATGTCGACCGCGCGCAGCACCGTAAACCGTTTCGCCCACCATATACCGCGCCAGACGCTTCTGACCCGATTTTCCGCTGGCTTCAAGGAGCTGAACGGCATCACGGATAACCCGACAGCGGCTTTCCACCTTCGGGCGTGCATAAAATCCTGAGCGACTGAGACTGGAATGTTCTCGGTAGTACAGATCCGCGGGAAGATCAAAGCAGACTTTCGCACAGTAATCCTGAATCCAGGCCCGCAGAAACAGATCGATATCCTGCCAGATCGCCAGATGTTCTGCCCACATGCCGATTCTCAGGAAAGACGATTTCCTCCAGATGCAGCCGGTCCCCTGACAAATTGCGTCCTGATGAAACTGACGACTCAGCAGATCACGATCCGTGGCCACATTCCACCATCGGGCAGCGTCACCTGAGACACTGTGAAAGATCTCGCACGGAAAGACTGCCAGGTCGAGTTCTGGATGCTGCTGCATCACCTGCACGCGCTGTGACAGGCAGTGTGGAGCGAGCAGATCGTCGGTATCGAGAAAGATCAGATACTGGCCGGAACTGTGCTCGACTCCGATGTTGCGACAGGTACAGGCGCCTTTCGGTTCTCGATCACGCTCCAGCAAAGTCACGCGTGACTCAGCCGCTATGACATCGCGCATCTGCCGGAGACACGCGGCATCACTCCCGTCGTCAACGATGATCTGCTCCCAGTCCGGGTAGTCCTGCGCGCGGAGCGAAGCGAGTGTCTCCGGATACAGATCGCCACGGTTAAAACTCGGTGTGATGATCGAAATGACGGCAGCCACGTGTCAGACCCAGAGCTTTCGCGCGCGGTAGGCTGAGAAGTCTGCAGCCCTCAGATAGCCGACGTACTCCTGGCTCAGGCAACGACGCTGACACTTTTCAGGATCCAGTCTTCGGATCAGGCGGGCCGGGTTTCCCGCCACGACGCAGTTTCCGTCCGGAAACGACTTCGTGACAATACTTCCGGCACCGACCACCGTAAAATCACCCAGCCGCACGCCCGGCAAAATGACCGCATTCATACCGATCCAGCAATAGTCACCAATCACAACACTCTGCGTCTTATCGTGCTGGTCCGGGTCTTCAGGCAGGTGATTCGCACTGACGATTCCCACATTCTGTGCGATCCGCGTATAGTCACCGATGAAGACCTGACCGAGTCCCTGAATATAGCACCCTGGTTCATAGCCGGGACACGTATCGATCCCCACCACGATATTCTGTGGCTGGTTGATCTTGCTCGTAAAATGTACAGGCCAGTAGGCCTTTCGATTGATTCCCAGAACTTTCTGAATCAGAAATCCGGACAATGTCCTGGGCACTGGTGATTCACGCGTATTCTTCACGAAATGAAGGGGCGGCAGCCGGATGAGGGCCTCATAGAGACATCGCGCGCTGTTCCGGAACAGGAACCGGGCTGCCCGCCAGGGCAGCGTATGCAGCGGCCAGACCCGCTCAGAGAGTCGCATATCGGGTAATACTGCTGTCATTGTCATGCATCGGCGAGTAATCAATCTGCCAGTCAAATCGAGGATGGATGGCACCGGCAGGACGGGCTGAATGTGTCAGGCCCAGATGATTCACAGTCAGCTCATCCACGTAAAACGCAACGTCATGGCCTGCCACAAGGGAGGCTGTCAGCGGAATGTCGATGTCCACACTGACCACATACTTGCCAATGTTCAGGAAGTGTGCCGGAATAGTGACAGAACTCACGTAGCTTCCCGGTGCTCGCATCCGGTCCGCCGCCTGATGGTTGAAGTCACTTGTCGAGAGTACCAGACTGCCGTCCTGCGCCGACAGATTCACGGAAACCCTGAGACTTCGGATCGAATTCACTATCGTGTAGCGAACTTCCACGCGCAGTGAGTCAGACGTCGACAGTCGCGTATCACAACGGCCCAGCGCGTCCACAACTGATACAGCATTCAGCCGCACGCCGCCCTTTGACGGTTCCTGCCCGGCCGGAAACGTCAGAATTCGTTCAGCCCCGCTGCCGGCCGCGAGATACCTGTCAATGATGTCAGAGGTGACCCCGGCGGAATCCAGAGTCCCATTGACCAGCAGGCAGCTCTGCCGACACAGTCGGCGAATCGACGCCATGTTATGACTCACGAACAGGATCGTTCGCCCGGATTCACGACTGACGTCTTCCATCTTGCCGATGCAGCGAGTCTGAAAATCGGCGTCCCCGACGGCCAGGACTTCATCGACGATCAGGATCTCCGGTTCCAGGTGAGCTGCCACCGCAAATGCCAGCCGCACATACATTCCGGATGAATATCGCTTCACCGGTGTGTCAATGTATTTCGCACAGCCGGAAAACTCCACGATCTCATCAAATCGCCGACGAATATCGGACCGAGTCATCCCCAGAATCGCACCGTTCAGATAGATATTCTCGCGCCCGGTCAATTCGGGGTGAAATCCTGTTCCGACTTCCAGCAGGCTCGCCATTCGCCCGCGAACACGGATTCGCCCGGTTGTCGGCGCGGTGACTCGAGACAGCAGTTTCAGCAAAGTCGATTTGCCGGAACCATTCCGGCCTATGATTCCCAGGATCTGACCCTGCTCCACCTGCAGATTGATGTCCTTCAGCGCCCAGACGTAGTCAGACACCGCGGAGCGAGAGGCGGGAGGCAAAGAAGCGACGGTACGATCATTCACCTGCCACACGCGGGCAAATGGATCGTCCTTCCCCCGGAATCTGGCCCACCAGCGGTTGAGATCGTGCGCAATAGTGCCCGTGCCCACCTGACCCAGGCGGTACATCTTGGAGACATTTTCAATGGAGATCGCGGTGCTCATCGCTGACTGCTGACTGCTGACTGCTGACTGATTCCCAAAGGATCCCCGAGCGGAAAGGCATCATTCTCCGCCGGGATTCCTGGCCAAGACCGGAGTGCTCATTCACGGACTGAAACGGACACGTTGCCGACGGACCTGGCCGTCATCCAGCAGGCACGCAGGATATCGCGGGTCGCGCCGTGCAGTTCCCGCAGCTTCTGCAGCGCCTCTTCGGACAGAGGACCGCGATGAGGCAACAGCACCTGACACTGCAGGCATCGGGCGGACTCGTTGAAACCAGTATCCGACAATCGCGACGCGCCGCCGGTCAGACGCCCCAGGAGCCCCCCGTCCTGCGTTTCGTCGCCGGCGGGAGGTACCACGACAGCCCCGAGTCCATTGAAGATCGAATACAGCAGGGTCGCTTCTTCACCCGTGGGCTTCTGCAGATGCGCCAGCACATACTGCCAGTTTTCACCGGCCTCGGCGGACGACAGTGAATGTATTGACCGCCGCGTCACTTTCCAGCCTGTGGCTGTATAGCACTGCGTCAGTTCGTGCCAGCCCATAAAACCAACCTGATCGAACGCCACCTGAACCTGCAGCGAATCTCTGCGGACTGACCAGGAATGACTCCAGCCAAACATCCCGGGCACATCGGCCTGCTGCGGCTCAATGAAGGACACGACAGTCCAGCCATTGATCGTGTCCGGCAGCACCGTGCGAGACAACCGAATGTCCCCCCGCCCCGGACCCGCACAGGTTGCACTCCCGGCGACACCGAAATACCGCGCCGCGGCCTGGGCCGCGATCATCAGCCCCACAATCAGGAGAATGACGCGGGTGGAGCCTCCGGATGAATTCGCAGCCTCAGACATCGTCGACACCATCCGCGATTCCGGTCAGACATGATCCATAAATGTGCGTTCGACGCGATTGAAGATCACGATTCCCGCCGCCAGTACGACAAGTGTCACAAGGATGCTGTAGCCAAGATGCAGTGGACTGTACTCGCCGGCGCCCAGAAATCCATATCGAAAGGTCTCCACAATCGGCGTCAGCGGGTTGGCGTTCACAATCAGGCGATATTTTTCGGGCAATGCCGAAGCCGGATAGATCACCGGCGTGGCATACATTGCCAGCTGAACGGCAAACTGCAGCAGAAAACGCAGATCACGATACTTGGTCGTGAGAGACGAAATGATCATGCCCAGACCCAGCGACAGACCGCCCATCAGCAGCACAAGCACCGGAAACAGTGCCGCCACGGCATTCACGCGAATCCCTGTCCCTGAAAACGCATACCATCCACAGAAACACAGAAACAGTGCAAACTGAACTCCGAACCGCAGCAGATTCGACACGACAATCGACAGCGGAATGATTACGCGCGGAAAGTAGACTTTCCCGAAGATGTTCGCATTCTGAATGAACGTCTCCGACGTCTTCGTCAGACACTCGGCGAAATAGCTCCAGCACGTGATGCCGCTCAGGTAGAACAGCACCTGCGGCAGTCCGTCGGTCGGAATACTGGCGATCTGGCCAAATACGATAGTGAATACAATCGTGGTCAGGACGGGCTGAATCAGGAACCACAGCGGACCCAGAATTGTCTGCTTGTACAGAGCCACGAAATCGCGATAAACCAGCAGCAGCAGCAGGTCCCGGTACCTCCAGATGTCCCGAACGGGAATCGAAAATAGCCCGGCCTGAGGTTCAATCTCCAGCGTCCAGTCCCCCGGATCTTCCGCGTTCAGAGCAGAATTCGATCCCTGCGCATCTGGCTCCAGTGTCTCCGGTAATTGTCTGATTGTGGACATGATCGGCGTGTCAGGACGGAGCCTGCTCGAACAGGTGCCTCAGATGATCGAGAATTTCCGGCTCTTCCTTGAGTTCCACGAGCGGCTGCAACTCTCTGATCACCAGCTCACGATCGAGACTGCCGGCCTGCCGACGAATGACATGCTGGATATCAATCCAGTCCTGTGGCCGACTGGCGAATGCCTTGAGTACGACAAGATCTTCAGCGCTGCATGTCCGGATCGTGCCGGCGCCCGGTGATCCCCAGGCTGAAGCTCGTGCCACCAGCCGATGTTCATAGGGCATGCCGCCGAGCGACAGGTCGATTCCGAAGCCGGAAATGTCCTGCACAAGCAGCACTCGAGCCTGCAATGCAAATGAAACAGGATCGGCAATTCGCGGCTGATATCTTCTGAGTACAGCGCGAACGACGGGCATTTCCTGGCCAAAGTCGGCGATCACCGTACCATCAAGATCCCGGGTCATCCTCGGTTCGCCCCAGCGCTGACAGGCGATACCGCCGATGAAACAGAACGCCAGACTTTCGGATGCCAGAAACTCCTGCAAGTCGCGGGCTGCATCCCAGAGCGCCCCCGGGATCATTGCTCCTGATCCGGAGGCCGCATCAGATTCAGGACACGCAATCGCATCATCCAGGCCTGAAAGGCGACAAGTCCGCTGGACTGAACGTGTGGACGGCTGCCGCCGCGCAGCAGATCGAGTCCGGCAGCCTCGTCCAGCCTGGACAGCTCCTCATCGCGGATTCGCTGGAGCTCGGGTCCGGCGAATCGCCACGCTGCAATCCACTGTTTTTCAATGTCCGTGGGCATTACGAGCAGTCAGCTCCTGACAGCGCCTGTCGGCCACTCGGAACCTGCGATTTCCGGACGGCAGTCCCATTGAGGACTCTACCCCAGTGGATCACTGATCAGCTGTTGCAGGCGACAGGCGAGTTCCGACGGGAAACGAGGCGCCCACGACTCATCGATCAGCCCCACCTCCAGCATATCACGCAGGTGCATCCGATCCTTGTCTCGAAAAACATTGATCTTCATGCGAACCAGGGCCTCCAATGTCAATGTGCGATGTGCCTCAATCATGACGGACTCATTGACATCGGGAGCTGCGACAAGATCACTGTCGCGAACCTTTTCTTCAGCCATCAGCGCATGCACGGCGTCTCGCTCCTTCGCATCGACCCCATCCAGAAACATGTCGAGACCCGCTGAATGCCGATAGACGAAACCGGCCTGCTCCATCGCAGTAATCACCCGCGGGAGATCAGCGCGTCGCAGCAGAATGTCGACATCTCGCGTGGTGCGAACTGCCGCCTCATCAACTTGCACGGCTCGATTCATCCGGTCCCAGAGGGCTTGTCCCGTGAGATGAAATTCCACCATCAGTTGCAGCAATTCTGCTCAGGAATTCCAGACTGTCCGGCAACAGGGGAACTGACTTCGGCTTCGGCTCGCAGCACGCAAGGTGAGACAATCGACGGCGATTGACCGGTCAGGACCGGCCAAAAAATCAGTTGAACAAACTCATGAAAACTTCGGCCGCATGAATCCTGCACCTCGAATTCGGATTCGCTGGATCAGTTCATCAGCTGGCCGATGATTTCATGCAGCAATTTTACGGTCAAAACGAAACATTCAGGTCCAGCCGCTGTCACACACCAGCGTGATTCCGGTCAGGGCGGCGCTGCGCTTCCCTGACCAGAATATTTGTTCAA
>SYLK01000434.1 GCA_005809115.1 Planctomyces sp.
GCCCGCTACTGCCCCAAAAACCCCGACAAGAAACCCCTCGGCGATCCCAACGTCACAAAAATATCCACCGAACACCGCACAAAACTTCAACAACTCCAACGGAATTCCACCGCCTGAAAATGCTTCACAGCGTTGCCCGTCGCGGTGAGCAGTTCCCGATGTCGCGGATTTGCAGAATCGATTTCGCCATCGATCAGCTCATCGCCCGCCAGCTGCTCCACGAGGAATTCATCCACTGGCCGATTCGCATTGAACGCATGGATGACATAGTCACGGTATCGCCAGGCATGCGCTCGTTCGGTATCGTCGGCCGGGCCACCGTTGGTTTCGGCGTAACCGGCGACATCCAGCCAGTGACGTCCCCAGCGCACTCCGGACTGCGGCGATTCCAGCAGCCGATCCACCAGCCGATCGTACGCATCGGAGGAATCATCGTGGAGAAAACCGTCGACTTCCGCGGGTGATGGAGGTAACCCGGTGACAGCAAACGTGACACGACGGATCAGCGTGTGTCGTTCGGCCTCGGGAGAATGCCCAAACCCGTGTTCCCGGAGTCGAGCGACGATGAACGCGTCGATCGGTGTCCGGTGCGTGTTGCCATCCAGCTGCGGAACGTCGGGTTGCTGCACCGGTTGCCACGCCCAGTGCGCCAGTTCCTCCTGACTGAAGCGGGCCTCTGCGATGTTCTCGGGTTCCGGCCGAGCGGTCAGGGCACCGCCTTCGATCCAGCGACGAATGATCGCCTTCTGATCGGCTGACAGCTTCTTTGTTCCTTTCGGCATTTCATCCGCTTCAATCCGCTGCCAGAGCAGACTGTCGTCCGGGTTTCCAGGAACAATCACCGTACCCGAATCGCCACCGGCGCGCAGCAGCCGTACGAGTCGCGTATCGAGGCCACCGCGCCGTTCATCACCTTCGCCATGACAGTGAAAACATTGCGCCTTGAGGATCGGGCGCACGTCTGTTTCGAACGTGAGCGGGGTCCCGTCTGCAGCGCGAACGACCAGCGGAGATGTCACCAGCGGTAAAGTGACCAGCAGCGCGAGGAACAGCATGCGTCTGCAGATGAACATGGGGTAGTGGCGGTGTGGCTGGAAATGGGACATCGGTGGTCGTCGGGCTGGAACAGTGAAACCGTGGAACCATGACGCGCAGGAACACCCTGATCATAACGCGGAAGGCGCGCCGTCTCAACGCCTGTCTGCGATCTGCGGGCTCCGTGACAAAGACCTGCCCGGGCATCTCTGCTGGCACGTCCGCCGGCGAGCCCTGCCTGTCCCCCTCTTTGTTCGGCCTGGAGGAAAACGAAATGTGGGAAACGCAGCCGAGTTTACTGCCGTCCCGGCTGCAGTTCAGACGCCATCTCCAGCAGGTGCTCCAGCAGCCTGTCGGAGGCCTCTCGTTCCATCCGACTGGTGCCCAGCCAGGTTTCATAACCGCCCAGTTCGTGCTGTGCGGGCGTTGGGAGGTATCCGTAATAACCATGTGCCAGAGAAACCAGGAAGGCGGGCTGCAGTGGCGCACGTTCCCGGAACTCAAGCCCGATCTCAGAGAAGACTTCACAGGGCATCGTGCCCAGACAGACGCGGCCAATGCGGAGCACCTGCAGCGGAACGGGGGCCTTTTCCGGATGAGTCGCCATGCTGAGCGTCCTTTCGGCATAAATGCGGGGCAGGTCGGCTCGGCCTGCTTCCGGAACCGGTGCCGCGAGGAGTACTCTGGCCCTGTCCAGCTGATGCTCGGTCGGCCGTCGCCACCCGATTTCTGCTTCTCGGTATGCGGCTGCCAGCGTGATCTGGCTGTCCCAGGCCAGCTGCTGCAGCGCCGTATGCACCTTTGCCGCGACATCGTGAGCCACATACTGAATCTGCTGGTAGGCCGGCTGGCTGGGACGTGGCTGACGAAAATTGATGTTGTTGATGTTGCCGCTGGTCCCGTTGGCCAGCATGGGCACGAACGCGGGATCCTGATCACGGACGTCCAGCAGTCGAATCAGCTGATCGCAGAATTCGCCATAGTAATCGGAGGAAATGTGGCCCGGGCCAACGCCTCCGACGTAATGCAGTGAGTAGGCGGCAAACAGGCCGATGGGGGCACCGCCAGGTTCCCGTACGGCAATGAACGAGATCGTTGGGTCGACCGGACCAGCTGGTCTCAGCAGATGTGGGCTGCCTCCCGGCGGATTCATTTTCACCTGGTCGTATTCGCCGAACGGATTGACCGGGACGGCGCCGTCCTGCATAAACCAGCGGCGATTGAAGACATGTTCCGGTGCATCCGCGCTGCCGACAGCCAATTCGGCCGGTCGCAGCAGCTGAACGGCTCGCTGGACGCCGTCAGCAATTCGCCCGGCGACGAATCTCTGGTTGTCATCCAGCTCAATCTCAAAGCGATATCGCTCAGATCCCAGGGCGCTGCACGCCGAATGGGTATGCGTGGCGGAAATCATCACATTGGACGACTGAATGTGCAGCTGCTCGGAAATCAGCCGACGCGCCTCGTCACTGACGGCACGATGAATGCCCAGCAGGTCGCAGACGACCAGCGCCAGCCGCGTGTTTCCATCGTCCAGTACGAGGCAGCGAGCGTGCAGTTCGTCATGGATCTGCTGTGATGGAATGGGCAGAAAGCCGCCCACAATCCCCCCACCCAGCGGCGGGGTGATGTTGCTCGTCGCGGCACCGGCCAGCAGGCTGACTGTCTCCTCCGCGCGATCCTGTGCAGCAGCAGCCTCCCTGCCACCGGCGGGCATGAACACAAAGGCGGCCAGCACAACCACAGGAACTGGTATCCCGACGCAACGAAAGTGCTGAGAATTTTGCATCGAACGAATCTCCGACAGTGGTTCCGATGAGTGCAGTGTAGTGAAGCAGTGGAAGCATGCCGACGTGATGCCGACTTCAATCAAACAGCTGCCGGACAGACTCCTGGGCGTCCACCGTGTCCTGTACGGCGTGCAGGCGAAACTGAGAACGCCTGACAAAACCGGCACTGCCTCGCGGCGCAGTCCGAAGAACCTTCAAGAAACCGTGCGGGAAACGAATCCAGACCGATGCATCCCGCCTGAGCCGCTGGGTCAAAAAACGGGGTCCACTTCAGATATCAGAACGTGCCGGTTATTCGGTGTCGATCGAGACTTCCCGGAGGATCGGGGTGTTGACGGAATCCGGACTGATCAGGACCGCCCGGTACTGGATCCAGCGGTGGCCAGCGGGACGATCCGCCAGGACTTCCCCGGAAGTGATGTAAACGTCGTCGGCGCCCCGCGGCCCGGTCCAGGCAGCATCGCGCAGCTGCTGCCGGTCGGGAGCGGTGCGAATCTGAAACTCCAGTCGGGTGCGGAACGGCGTTTCGCCTTTCCAGGACAATCGGCGGAAGCGGGCGCCGGAGCCGGCGTCGTGCGGCGGCGAAACGTACTCATATCGGTCGCTGCGACGATAAATGTCGCCGGCATCCACCACGGACAGGTAGTGCACTCCGTGCGAAGGCAGCGTTGCGCGCCGGTCCGTCGAATAGCCCGTCGGACTGCCCCAGTACAGGAACGAGTCGGTGCGGTGGTTGCCATCCCGGGAATGACAGGCAAACAGGATATCGCGATGGCCGTCGTAGTTGAAATCGAGCACCAGGACCCCGGACGCAGAGTCTGTCGGCAGCATGGTGACGCGGTCCGGGTCAAACCCCGTGGCGCTGTTCCAGTAGACGTAAGACGGATGACTGCGCGTGTACCCGGCGTGATAGCTGGTCAGCACAAGATCGAGATATCCGTCCCGGTTGAGATCGTCCACCGCAATGTCGGCATTGCCCACCGAGGGAATGACCTGCCGATTTGCGGCATCGTATCCGGAAGCGCTGCCCCAGTAGATGAACGTGTCTGCGGCGGACGTCCCGCCGAATGACTGAGGCTTGTCCGGGCCGGCCTTTGTGTCGAACAGATTGCCCACAATGATGTCAAGATATCCGTCGCGGTTGAGGTCTGCCATCTCGGCCACGATCGGCTCAGCGGCGGGCAGCACAGAGCGCCGATCGTTGTCAAATCCGTCGGCACTGTTCAGGTACAGCAGCACACCCTGCCAGGTGGGCACGACCAGGTCAGGCCAGCCGTCGCGGTTCAGATCTGCCACCGAAGGCCAGTTCAGCCGGTGGCTGCCGGGAATCCGAAAGATGAAGCGGCTGGCAGCGGAAAAACCGCCCGGTCCGCCGTAATAGAGGCTCATGTCATCCAGGCCGGGCGACCATTCACTGACGGCCAGATCGAGATAGCCGTCGCGGTTGAAGTCAGCCGCACAGGCCGAAAACGCGTTCCGGCTCGAGACCACGCTGCGAGTGGACTCGCGGAACGTCCCGGTTCCGTTGCCCGGATAGAGGAACGTCCGGTGTCCGGGCAGGCACAGGTCC
>SYLK01000435.1 GCA_005809115.1 Planctomyces sp.
CGGAGTTCCCATGAACGACCAGGGACTGCCTCCGAGGTCGAAACACAGCTTCAGTTCAGGAATGCGCCAGTAACTCTGCACGGCTGCCCGGGAATACCCTTCGATCGTGAGTGCCTTATGGCGTAACGAGTGAACTGGCAGGTTCTCAGGCATGGTTCAAACCGGTTCCGCTCGCGACTTCCGAAGCAGGCACCGCTCAGCGCGTCAGCGAGGTTGGCAGTCGGAAGTTCGAGAAACAACCGGCAGCACAGTCGGGAGCTTGAGTGCAATTCGGCCGCTACGCGGGTAATGCTTCACTGAAGAAGCGAATCCAGTTCCCGTGCATGATGGCCGCGACGTCGGCCTCACTGTAGCCGCGATGGCTGAGCAGATCCGTCAGCCGCTGCAGGTCGCGGATCTTGTCAAGATCTGCCGGTGTCTGTTCCACACCATAGCCGCCGTCGAGATCGCTGCCGATCCCGACGTGCCGCACATTACCCGCCAGCTGGCAGACAATATCAATATTGTCCACGGCTCGTTCGATCAGCGCTTCCGCTTTGGAAACGCCGCGAACATATCCGTGCTGCATCATGATGACATCGAAGGCCATCCCGATCACGCCGTCGCGTTCGATGACAGCCTTGTACTGTTCATCGCTGAACTGACGCTGCCAGGCTGCGATCCGTCGCGAATTCTGGTGGCTGGCGTGGATCCGGCCGTTGAAACGGTCCAGCAGCTGCCAGAATGCCACGTCAGACAGGTGCGTCACGTCAACGGTCATGCCCAGCCGGCTGATGTTTTCCAGCAGCGGAATGGCATCGACCGCCAGTCCCACCTCAACGCGAGTGCCTCCACCGTAGCGATTTGCACCATAGTGAGTCAGACCAATCGCCCGTAAACCGTGTTCATGAAATTCAAAAATCGTGTCCGGATTCAGGACCGGGTCGGCACCTTCCATGGTCAGGATAAACCCCAGTGGAGCTCGCTTCGGATCCCGGTGCCAGTCCGCAACATGGGCCGCCAGATCTCCTCGGGTTTTCAGCATCCGCATGGCGCCCTGACGTTCCATTGCGCGATACCAGGCGAGGTGCGCATGAGCCATGGCGTAGCAGGTCTCCGGGGTCGTCCAGCCAAAATTGTGGTTGACTTCCTTTTCCTGACGCGCCAGCAGCGTGGTCAGGCACACCCCGATCTCTGCCGTTCGCAGTTCCGGCAGGCTGAGTGTGCTGCCGCACCGCCCCGGCTCGGTCATCCCCAGAGCCCGCTCCTGGGCACGCAGTTCGTCCACCTCCTGTCGCAGGTCACGATTCCAGTCAACGGCATTCAGAGCAATATCCAGATGGGCATCGAACAGCAGCACCGCGGTCACTCCAGTCAGAAAGCGGAATTGTCTGACGCGGCTGCCACGCGGCATCACGTCAGGGAATCTCAGGTGGCGCCGATCAGCGGCGGAACCCGCATGATAGAACATCGACCAGAATTGCAAAGCTCACAGGAAAAAACTGCGACGCGCGAGAAGCGGGTTCAGGAAATTTCATGCTCATCCGCGGCCGGGCCGGCCAGAGGACGCAGCCCGGTCCGGGGACAGTATCGAATCAGCGGGCATTTCGTGCACGCCGGCCGACGCGCGATGCAGATGCGGCGTCCATGATGAATCAGCCGATGCGAAAACATGATCCACTCGGACCTGGGAAGCATCTCGATCAGGTTTCGCTCAATGATCTCCGGATTCTGCGAATGTGTCAGGCCCAGCAGGTTCGAAATTCGGCGCACATGGGTGTCCACCACCACGCCGGACGGGAGACCAAACCAGGTCCCGAGGACCACGCTGGCGGTCTTGCGACCAACCCCGGGGAGCTGCACCATCTGTTCGAGTGTCTGCGGAACCTCTCCTCCATGGTCCTCCACGAGCGCACGGGCCATCGCCCGAATGTTGGTCGACTTGTTACGAAAAAAGCCCAGCGGCCTGACAATTCGCTCGACGTCATCCTGAGTCGACTGCGCCAGAGTCTTCGCATCCGGGTACCGTGAAAACAGCTCGGGAGTGGCCTGATTGACGCGTTCATCGGTACATTGCGCCGACAGAATCGTTGCCACCAGGAGCTGAAACGCCGACCCATGGTGCAGCGCGCACTCAGCTTCCGGGTAGAGCACCTTCAGCTCTCGCAGGATGGCCTTGAGGCGCCGACGGCGCTCGTCCAGAGACTCCTGTGCGCCGTCCGGGCTGACCCCGGATGACCGGCCGGATACGGCCACTGGCTTTCCTTTCTTCACGTTCGTGCGCTGTCGGCCATTTTTCATCAGTATTCTGTTTCTCGTCCGGCGATCGGTCTCGTCCAGTTCTGCCCACCGTAAAATCCGGGGGCAGTCAGTGATCGGCGAACTGACCAGAGCCGGTCCCTGACCGAGAGCCCCGGCTGGGCTGCTCAGTGTATCAATGCCTGTGCGGCCGTGCGATGTCTCTGCACCCGACACGCGGCTCCATACGAACTGCCGGCCGGAGACGGTCGGAGAGTGGCCGCCGTGCCGGGCCGCCGGCAGCCGAACACGGCTGGACAGTCCCGCCGGTTGACGGTATTGAATTGCGGGCCTTACGGCAGTGTTGTTGCCTCGTGGTCACATCGGAAGTAGACTCAGACAGTCGTAACGGCGTCGCTGGAAAGACGAGCCAGAGGTGAAAAGTGTCTGCTTCGTTCACGGCTGCACGCAGTCGCCCGGCAGCGAAGCATGGCTGAATTCAGTTGTTCCGGACGGTATCTGGACCGGCTGCCCCGAGTTCACATTCAGCAAATTCCGCAAAAAGCGATTCCGGAGCTGCGTCATGTCAGGGGCGCACGATGGCAGCAAGGCGCAGCGCTATGAAAACTACACTGACAGGAAGGTTACACTGATGGCGCTCTCGAATTCCGCCATGACACCCCTGCGGTCCCGTATTCGCAGGATCGGTGCGATTGTCGCCACTGCCGCGGCAATTCTCGCAGACACGGCCGGAGAATTCCTCCTGACGGCATCCGAACCCGCCGTTGAAGCCGTGGATTTTCAGTCTCGCGTGGTCTATCGGTCCGATCGGCCCCCCCATTACGCAGCCTGGACTTCGTTCTTTCCGGGCGAAAACGGAAAGTGGTACATCGGATGCGAAGAAGTCAGCCTCCCGCAGACTCCGCTTCCCCAGGCATCACCCGAGGCGATCTACCAGATGGCGCTTCCGAATGGCTATGACAAATCGCAGTACCTGATGGAAGCCGTCCTGCTCGAATCCTCAGACGACATGCTGACCTGGAACGTGATTTCCCGCGAACCATATCGCCACCATCACGCCGTCCATCAGTTTGCTTCAGCGCGAACCCGGGATGGCCGATTCCTGCGATTCAACTGGGCCTGTTACGCTCTGGATCCGGCGACGCGGACCAATGAAATCCTCCGTGTTTCCGCCGACGGCGGTCTGACGTGGAAACCCGCGCCAGCGTTCGTGCCCGATCGCTTTGCCTACTTCCCTCACCGGCTGCGGACACTGAGGGACGGGACACTTGTTCTCTGCATGCCGATCGCCCATCGCTGGGGACCACGTCAGGACGCCCCCGTGCGCACAGCCACCAGGCTGAATGTGAATAACGACATGCGGATGACCCTGTTCTTCAGCTTCGACAGCGGAATGACGTGGGACGGACCGCTGCCGATCCTGGATGGCCAGAACGTCTCAGAGACCGACTTCGTGGAACTCGCCAACGGTCATCTGCTGATTTTCAATAATAGTATTTTTGCGAAGCCCGGACGACAATTCGTATACCGTGAGGGTCGACAGTTCATTCCTGACTCCCTGGAATTCGTCCGCAGCGGTGCCGTGCCTGAGACAGTGTGTCTGACGACCGATCAGATTCTGGTCGGCTGCATGCGGCCCGGGATGTATTCGTGGTCGGACGATCTCGGCGAGACCTGGCAGCCGCTCACGGGTGTGGCGGGAAACGGAGAGGTCTATCAGCCCTGGCTGCAGGCACTTCCAGATGGCCGCATCGTCTGTTCGGGACATCGCGGAGCAGATGACCCGGTGGGTGAAGGGCGGACGCAGGAGAACGACATTCGACTGCACACGTTTCGCCTTCGGGTCCGTCAGCGCACAGCGAATACGCTGATTCAGCTGGCCCGCGAGTTCGATCAGCCCGGTCGACGGTGGCTGAACCGGTTCACGCTGACACTGACTCAGGACGGCGTACCGCTTCCGGCCAGAGAGCTGGAATTCTGGTATGCTGAACGCTGGCAGGCGGGATACGATTCGCACAATCTTGTTCCACTGGAAGACCGAATGAAATCTGGCGGGACACGGATTCGCGCAATCACAGGGAACGACGGAATCGCCCACGTGGAATTGCCCCAGCGGTTTGACGAAACCACGGACCCGCACCTGTCGTACCAGCTTGTCGTGCGCTTTAATGCGGATCGAGCGGACCCGGAGTACAAGCCGTATCAGACGCCGCAACTCGAATTCTACGCGAATTCACGGATGCAGGATGCATTGCGGCCGCGGTCCGACCAGCGGTGAACTCTCGCCGCCGCGATGCCGCCGCGTGAACGGAACAACGATCTGTTCCATCGGGCAGACTGCCGCGGGCCTGCTGGCTGACGGCATCTTCTCCGCCCCCCCCCCCGCCGTTCCGTTCAACCGGCGTGGTGTCGATAAAACGTGGCTGACGAGTTTTCGATTCAGGGATGCTGCGGCCGCCAGGCGGCCCACATGGCGGCGTGTCCGGGACCGAGGTTCGTGAGCTGCCGTTCACTGTGATCTGTCAGATTCATGATGAACAGATTTCGCACGCCGGCGCGCTTCGATCCATACAGCAGATGCCGCCCGTCCGGTGACGGAATCGGGTGATAATGCAGCGTGCCCGCGGGCGTGTGCGTCAGACGGGTGCTGCTGCCGCCCAGTGTGACCTCGAAAAGTTCGACCATCTCACCAGCCAGCGCCGTGTAAAACACGGAGCCGCCGTCCGCCGACCAGACCGGCACGTCACTGCTGCCTTCATGAAAGTCATACACATCAAGGAACTCGATCACGCCGCGATAGCCACCGCGATCGCTCAGTTTTTTCAGGTCAGTCCCGTCGCGGCGGACGACGTACGGATGACAGTTGTAATGCTCACCGCTGACGAACAGCAGCCATTCGCCGTCCGGTGACCACCGCGGCGCGAACACGAACGGATGCCCCGTGTCGATGTGCCGCTTCCTTTTCCCGTCCACGTCAGCGATATAGACCTGATAATTCTCGTGATAACTGATCCGTTGTCCGTCCGGCGAAGCGCTGTAACCATAAGCAAATCCGCCATCCTTCCCGGACACGTCCCGTTTGTTCCGCCCGTCCGAGTCCATCAGATACGGCTTTGAAATACCGTTGATCAGGGGGGTGAAACCCAGTAACTCACCGCCCGGCAGAAAAAACAGTCCGCCGTTGTAATGACTGACGCGGTCAACTGCCGTGACGTTGACGGTCCTGCCGCTGGACATGTGGATCAAACATGTGTCCAGCGACCAGGCGTCAGGCAGCATGCGAAAAGTCCGGTGCTCCTCCTCCCAGGCAGCATTTTCCGGATCCTGCCAGCCACGTGAGACCACAGCCTGCGTTCCGTCCGGTGACCAGCCGACAAACTGAGTCCATGCGTCGGGAACGTCCACGAGTTCCGAGCCAATTTCACGGCGACCGCTGCCATCGGCACCGATCACGAACGCACGCTCCGTCCTGACGTTGGCATGACGCCCGCCCGGCAGATCTGTCTGCAGCTCAGTGTAACCGACAAGGACTGCCGGTTCATCGGCCGCTGCCGGGTGAAATATGCCCAAACTCCACAACAGGATCAGGCTGAACTGACCGAGTGCCCCGGGGATATTCATCAGTGAGCTGCCATCAAAATCAATTCGAACAGGAACACCCGACGTTCTGCGTGGGATACGGACTCCGACACGTCCGCGTCAGGCCCGCATCGCCCCTGGCAGTATGATTCCGCCGCGGCCTCTGTGACAGCGTGCCCAGGACTCCGGCGAAAATTTCAGTGGAAATTCCGGATTCCACAGCGATCGCCCCGGTGAGCGCTGCCCCGGTGACCGCTGCCCGGCAGCCGTTCGGTCGGCGATCGAGCCGCAGGAAATTTCCCCAGGCCCCGGTCCGGGCTGGCCGGCACAAGCCCCGAATCCCTGCAGCGAAGCCGACCGAGTCGTCTTGTTGCCTGACCTCGCACAACCTGGTAGTGTTCGCAGTCACTGCCAGCATCAGCCTTCCAGATTCCGGGATCCGTTTCCGATGAAGTTAGAACCCCTGACAAAACCTGCGTGAGCCGCGACGTTTGGGGTGACGTTTCAGGCAAGGAGCGAGGAGAAGGCGGGACATCCCATCGCCGACGAGCGACGCGGCCTGAGACGTCACCGCAAACGTCCCGCAGGGTTGCTTCGAGAGCGGCCGAGCTGCGGCGTCATCGCTCC
>SYLK01000436.1 GCA_005809115.1 Planctomyces sp.
GTCGACATCCTGATCGAGGGGCAGGACTGGGAACTGGTCAGCCGCGGACACGCTTTCACCGAAGGCCCCGCCGTCAACGCAGCCGGTGAACTGTTCTTCACGGATATCCCGAACAAGCGAATTCACAAGGTGTCACTGGAGGGCTCCGTGACACAGTTCGCCGATAATACCGGCAGCGCCAATGGGCTGATGTTCGGTGCCGACGGATTGCTCTACGCCTGCCGCACCGACGATGCTCAGATCGTGCGGTATCAGCCCGATGGCAGTCGTCACGACGTGTTTGTCACCGGCATCCGTGCCAACGACATCGTGATCCTCCCCGACGGCAGCGGTTACTGCACGGAACCCGACACACACAAAGTCTGGTTCTTTGACGCCTCGGGCCGGAAGCAGGAAGTCGACTCCGGGATCGCATTCCCGAACGGCCTGATGACATCACCGGATCATGCGCTGCTGAACGTCTCGGATACGCAGGGACGATTCGTGTACTCGTTCCGGATCGGACAAGGCGGAAAACTGGAGTACAAACAGAAGTACGGCTGGCTGCACGTGACCGATGAGCTGCAGTCTCACGCCGATGGAATGGCGGTGGATACCGAGGGAAGACTGTACGTGACCACCGCAGCCGGCCTTCAGGTTCTCGACCAGCTGGGACGCGTCAATCTGATTATTCGCAAACCCGGGGCAACATGGCTCTCGAATGTGGTTTTCGCCGGACCGGCACGCGATGTCCTGGTTGTGACCTGCGGCGACAGTGTCTATCGCCGCCGCGTCGGGGCGACCGGTGCTGATCCCTGGAAACCTCCCGTCAACCCTCCCAAACCGCGGCTGTAAGGCAGAGGGAAACAGACATCTCCGACAGATCCGCGCGATGCCACAGTTCCTCGCGTCAGAAATTCCGAGGTCGACCATGCTGTCTGACAACCGTCATCGGACCGTTGTGTTTCGCTGTCTGGTGCTGCTTTCCTGTGCCGGGTACTTCAGCCTGTCCACGACAGCATCCGGTCTCAATCCGGCGGGTTCCCCGGAGCGGCGTCCGGCGTGGACCACGTCGCGACTGCGCGGGACACCCGAGCCGCCGTTTCAGTTTCGGATCGAATCTGCGTTTCCGGCGGCAAAGTTCGACCATCCCACCTGTCTTCTCGAAATCCCGGGAACCGGGCAGTTGCTGATCACGGAGCTGAGTGGTCGGATCCTGAGCCTGTCGTCGCAGACCTCGCACGCGCAGGCACCTCGCGTCATGGCCGACCTGCGCGCACTCGCCGGTGGCGATGTCTCCTTGTTCGGTGCTGCGCTGCATCCGGACTTCGCTGCTAACGGATTTCTGTTTGTCTGCCTCGTGCATCCGGAGGGCGGACCACACACGCGGGTTTCGCGGTTTGAACTGAAAACCACGCCGGCGCTCTCACTCGTTCCGCAAAGCGAACGGGTGATCATCACGTGGCCATCCGGCGGCCACAATGGCGGCTGCCTGCGATTCGGTCCGGACGGCATGTTGTACATTTCCACGGGCGATGGTTCCGGTCCCAATCCACCGGATGGACTGACCAGCGGGCAGACCGTTGACGACCTGCTGGGCGCAATTCTTCGAATTGATGTGAATCATGTAACCGATCAGCAGAATTACGTCATTCCATCCGACAATCCCTTCCGGCAGCTGGCGGGTGCACGTCCGGAGATCTTTGCCTATGGTCTGCGGAATCCCTGGAAGTTCGGGATCGATTCTGAAACGGGGAACATCTTCGTCGCTGACAACGGCTGGGAAACCTGGGAGATGGTGCATCTGGTCACAGCCGGCACGAACTGCGGCTGGCCCATCATGGAAGGTCGCGCCCGCCTCAGGACCGAGGTCACACCGGGTCCCACTCCGATCACTCCGCCCATCCGCGATCACCATCATTCGGAAGCGAATTCAGTCATCGGCGGGCCGGTTTATCACGGAACGCAGCTGCCGGATCTGAACGGCTGGTTCGTGTACGGTGACTATATTACAGGAACCGTGTGGGCTCTGAAGCAGGAACCCGACGGCTCGTATAGCGGACGAACTCTGCTGGACACTGATCTGCGGATCGTGGATTTTCTGCTGGGTTCAGGAGGCGAGCTGTACGTGCTGGACTATGATCTGACCGGACAGATCTATCAGATTCTGCCGCAGCAGGTTGAAGATCTCTCGGCTGATTTCCCGAGGCGGCTGAGCGAAACCGGGTTATTCAGTTCCACCGCTGAACTCGAACCTGCGCCAGGCGTCGTCGGCTACGACATCGTCGCTCCCCGCTGGACCGACGGTGCTGTCGCCCAGCGCTGGGTGGCTGTCCCCGGGATTTCTGTGATCCGGCTGTCTGACCAGCCCGCCGACCCGATGATGTACCCGGAGGGCACTGTGTTTGCAAAGCTGCTCAGCATTCCGGCATCCGGAAATCGGTCCGCAAGGCGTCTCGAAACGCAGATTCTGCATCTCAGTCACGGTGTGTGTAATCCTTACAGTTACCTGTGGAACGAGCAGGAAACCGACGCTGAACTGGTCAGTTCTGTCGGGACCGCCGTGTCCGTCGGCTGGCCTGATCCGGAAACCGCTGACCGTGACGCGGACAACTCGGACTCAACCAGCGCAAGTTCGTCCGGCAGCAGCCTGGTCAGCGCTCAGCCGGGCGTCGAGCGTACCTGGCGGGTCGGTGCCGTCAATGAATGCCGTCTGTGCCACAACGCCGGCCCCGGTTTCGTACTGGGTTTCAGCACCGCTCAGCTGTCTCAGCCCGTGTCCCACGGCGGGGCCATGATCCGCCAGGCAGACCTTCTGGCACGGCAGGCCGTGATCGTGCCGAACGAAGCTTTGACAGATCTGCCCCGCCCCGGCCCAGGAATGCCTCTGGTGGATCCCGGGAACCCGGCACTCGACCTGAATGACCGCGCACGCTCCTGGCTGCACGCCAACTGCAGCATGTGCCACCACCGGGGCGGCAATGCCATCGTGTCGATCTTTCTGAGCAGAGATCTGCCATTCGATCAGATGAACACAAACAAGGGGACCGGGATCGGAACATTTGGAATCCCTGAGGGGAAAATCATCGAGCCGGGTGATCCGTATCGATCTGTACTGTTCTACCGCGTATCAAGGCTCGGCAATTCGCGGATGCCGTATGTCGGTTCTCACGTGGTTGACAGCGCCGGAGTCGCGCTGCTGGAACAATGGATTCGCAGTCTGCCGGCTGCGGCGTCGGCCCGTCGATCGCCGCCGGTGGTTCCCGATTCGGCAGAATTCCGGTCACTCCGGACGCTGGATCAGCCGGCGTCCGACGCCGACACGGCTGCCGCCGTTCGGCAGCTCACAGGATCCACGGAGGGTTCGCTGGCTCTGGCGGCGCGACTCCACAGCGGTTCGCTGCCTAAGTCGGTTCGTCGCGATGCCGTGACAGCGGCCGCCGCAGCCGGCAGCGATGTCCGCGGCCTGTTTGATCATTTTGTACCCGAATCGGAGCGAAAAAAGACCCTGGGCCGGAGCTTCGATCCGTCCCTCGTCCTCTCGCTGCAGGGCGACGCACAGCGGGGACATCTGATTTTCTTCAGCGACTCCACTCGCTGCCGGACATGCCACCATCTCGCCGATCCGCTTCAGTCCGTCGGCCCGACGCTCGCGGAAATCAGCCGAAAATACGTCCATCGGTCGGAACTGCTGCAGCACATCATGGAACCATCACTGAAGATCGACGAAAAATTCGCCACCTGGATTGCGCTCACAACGGATGGCCGTCAGTTCAGTGGCCTGCTGCACAGCCGATCGGATCGGGAAGTGGCGCTGCAGACCGCCGAAAGACGCGTACAGACAATGCCGCGACAGGAGATCGAGGAACTGCTGAAAAGCAACCGGTCGCTGATGCCGGATGGGGTCCTGGGCGACCTGACAGCGCAGGAAGCTGCCGACCTGCTCGAGTTCATTCGGACCGTCAGCCCTCCCGTGGATTCGAAATGAGGCGCCTCACATGAATGAAATCATTCTGGCCGATCCGATTCCGGAAATGTTCTTTCAGATGTCGGAAAACAGGTTTCGCGTGCTGCCCCTGGACTCTGCCGGCACCAGCAGCAACTCAGATGTGAATTCGGATGTGGTGGCGATCGTCACATATGCCCACCCGCTGATTGACGGTCGTCTGCTCGATCGATTTCCCGCAGTACGCGTGATCAGTAACCATGGCGTCGGAGTCGACCACATTGACGTGGCGGCTGCACGTCAGCGCGGTATCCCTGTGGGAAATACTCCGGGGTGCCTGGATGCCGCCACCGCTGACATGACGATGGCCCTGCTGCTGGCCGTGGCGCGCAACGTTGTGATTGGAGATCACTTTGCCCGTGGCCCCCTGTTTACGCATTTCGACCCGGCAATCCTCATCGGGCAGGAAGTCACCGGCAATACTCTGGGAATCGTCGGAATGGGTGGAGTGGGCGCTGAGGTGGCCCGCAGAGCCCGCGGCTTTGACATGAAGATCGTGTATCATAATCGGCGGAGGAGAACCGACGTCGAGGGATCTCTGGCGGCAACCTGGTGTTCATTCCCGGATCTGCTGCAGCAGTCGGATTTCGTATCCCTCAACTGTCCCCTGACTCCCGAGACCCACGGCCTGATGGGACTCGACCAGTTCCGGCTCATGAAACACTCGGGCATCCTGATCAACATGGCGCGCGGCCCGGTCGTCCGGACCGACGCCCTGTATCAGGCTCTCACCGAGAAGATCATTGCCGCAGCTGCGCTGGATGTCACCGATCCCGAACCATTGCCACGCGACCACCCGCTGCTGCAGCTGGAGAATCTCGTCATCGCACCGCATCTTGGCAGTGCCTCGGGACGCACTCGTGCGCGGATGATGGAAATGACCATCCGGAATCTCGTGGCCGGGATTGAAGGCACGGCACTCCCCTGGCCGGTCAACTGATCATCTGGTCCGCCAGACGGGCAGGTGCGAACGGCAGAGGCCCCGCGGGACTCCCGGGAAGGCCTGCAATCTCGGGTTTCCGCGATCCTGTCGAATTGTCTAGAATCCACTGGGAGTCCCGGCGACTCGGTGCGGGATACACCGTCCTGCCAGTGATGGACCGTCAGGAAGGACGCGAAATGACTCAGGATGACCCTGTAACCAGCAGTATTCGGATTGATCGGCCGCAGGTTCCCGTGTCACACGGTTCGCTGCTGCAGTTTCCCGAAGACCCCATCGCCTGTATGCGACGGCTGCAGCGCACGCATGGCGATCTGGCCGTCCTGGAGCAGGACGGCCAGCGACTGGTGTTCGTCTTTTCGCCCGAATTGAATCATCGGGTGCTGTCGGATCATCAGGTGTTCCATTCGCGTTTTTTTGCGGTCCGTGGCAGTCGTCACTCGGCGCAGCGGCGCGTGACCGCAGGGCTGCTGAGCCAGAATGGTGCGGAACATCGCGACACGCGGCGGTTGCTGAAGGACGTGTTCAGCCGGCGGGTGCTGCCTGGTTATCACGGCACAATCTGCCGTCTCACGGAGGAACTGCTGGAGAACTGGCAGGTCGGCGATGTACGAGATCTGAATGCCGAGATGGTTCAGTTCATGCTCCGGATGACTGGCGCGCTGCTGTTCGGTCTGGACGATGCGGTATTTGCTACACAACTGGGCCGACTCATTGACCACTGGGTCCATCAGAACCATGAGGTCGGTATGGGAGCCCTGGTGTCGGCTCAGGAATTCCATCAGAAGTACGAAAAACTGCTGGAGACGGCCTCGCGGCTCGAGGACTCGATCCGACTTCTGTTTGAGCGACACAGGCGGGAATCCCATGAGTCCGTGAACGTGCTGAGTCTCCTGTTCGAAGCCCAGGCATCCCAGCATCAGCTGACCGACGAACAGTTGACGGGGCACGCGACGCTGCTGTTTGCCGCAGCGCATCTGACAACGGCCCATACCTTCAGCTGGACTCTGTTTCTGCTGGCTCAGCACCCCGCTGTGATGGAACGCGTCCGGCAGGAGCTGACCGACAACGTCGCCGGGGACCGCCCCACGCCAGAGGAGCTGGAGCGGCTGACGTATCTGGATCAGGTCATCCGTGAGAGCATGCGAGTACTGCCGGCATCCGCCTATTCTCAGCGGATCACCGCCGCCCCGGTCACCCTCGGATCCGCACACCTGCCGCCCGGTACGCCCGTCATCTTCAGCCAGTACATCACGCATCATCGGGAAGACATCTATGAACACCCGGATCGGTTTATTCCGGAACGATGGGATCAGATCAATCCCACGGCCTATGAGTACCTGCCCTTTGGTGCGGGACCCCGCATGTGTATCGGTGCCCCGCTGGCACTGGCCGAAATCCGCACCGCCCTCACATTGATTCTGCGCAAGTGTCACTTTCGGATTGTGCCGCAGTCCACCATCAATGGCCAGGTCATTTCCACGATGCTGGGCCCCACGTCCACCATGCCGGCGATCCTGCTCGAACGGAGTGAGATCCCGGAAGTGTCGCCGATCAGTGGTTCGATCCACAGCCTTGTGGAACTCCCGCCGGGTGCCGCGCTGCTTTCTTCCCGCCGCGCTGCCTGAAGTCGTCAGAGTGATCGCCACGGATTCCGCGACGCCCCGAGAGGGCCGGTTCCGCCAGCCTGTATTGGTTCAGCGTAAGATGTGGAAAGGCGTGCAGCGAATAGCAGAAACTTGAAGTGGACGTGGGACGGATCGGACGTTGGATTCCTGGATGCTTGGGGGCCAGCCCCCAAACCCCCGGGATTTATCGCATGGGGCCA
>SYLK01000437.1 GCA_005809115.1 Planctomyces sp.
AGCAGTCCACTGATTATTCTGTGGATCGCTCTGCCCCTGCTGGTTCAGACCGTGCTGATTTTTTCCCTGAGCTATGGACTGGCGAAACTCCTGGGGTTCTCCTATGAAAACGCCGCACCGTCGGCGATGATCGGGGCGTCGAATCACTTCGAGGTGGCCATCGCCACGGCCGTCATGCTGTTCGGCTTGTCCTCGGGAGCGGCCCTCGCCACAGTTGTCGGCGTTCTCATCGAAGTGCCGCTTATGCTGGGCCTCGTCAGGTTCTGCGAACGCACCCGTGGCTGGTTTCCTCAGACTGGTAACGACTCAACGGTCCGCCTCCCGGCGGAACCTGAGTGAGTGGTTCCCCGCCCGATTGCGGGCCGGGTGCCGACCACAGTTTGAGGGCGGTGTCAGCCGAGTTGACCGATCCTGTTTTCTGCGGGAGTCTGTGCCGGATGAATTCAGTGTGCGGAGATCTCTATCCGGAGATCACACAATACGTGAAACAGCGAGTGTCGGAGCTGGAACAGATCCCGACCGACCGAAAAAGCCTTCTTGAACAGCTGTCCGCCTGTCTGCGTCAATGCGGTACTGAACGGAGACCAGCGGCGCTGACTTTCATCTGCACCCACAACTCGCGTCGGAGCCAGTTCGCTCAGATCTGGGCACAGATCGCCGCGGCATATTATGGTGTGGAGCAGGTTACGGCATTCTCCGGTGGCACTGAAGTCACGCGATTTCATCCCGGCACCGTGGCCGCGCTGCAACGCTGCGGAGTCAGGTTCCGCCTTCCTGCGGAAGCGCATCCGAACCCGCATTATACGATTTCATTCTCGGACAACGGGGTTCCGCTGATCGGATTCTCGAAGATCTTCAATCTGCCGCCAAATCCCGCAGATCGTTACTGCGCCATCATGACCTGTTCGCAGGCCGATCAGTCCTGTCCGGCTGCAGCCGGCTGTGAATCGCGGCTTGCCATCCCGTACGAAGATCCCGGAAGCTCCGATGGGACAGCGTTGGAATCTGCCACTTACAATGAACGTTGTGCGCAGATCGCTCGGGAAATGCTGTACGTGATGTCCCGGGTTCAGACCTGAAACGCTCGGTCAGCTGCACGCCCCGTCAGCCGTGCTGAGCAGCATTCGATGCCGGTGACAAACGCATCAGCTGTCCGGGGCATCAGTCTCACCGGTGGCAAAAAACCATTCAGGCCAGCAGTTCCTGGATGACCTGCTGCGGTTCGACCCCGGTCAGGCGCTGGTCGAGCCCCTGGAAGCGAAACGAAAACGCCTGATGATCGATTCCCAGGCAGTGCAGGATCGTCGCGTTCAGATCATTCACGTGGCAGGGCCTGTCGACGATGTTGTAGCTGAAGTCGTCGGTTTCGCCGTACACCACGCCGCCCTGGATGCCGCCTCCTGCCAGCCACATGCAGAAGTTTCGGGGATGATGATCCCGGCCGTAGTTGTCGGTTGTCAGCGTCCCCTGCGAATACACTGTGCGACCAAATTCACCGCCCCAGACCACCAGTGTGCTGTCGAGCAGACCGCGCTGCTGCAGATCCTTCAGGAGTGCTGCACACGGCTGATCCACGTCGTAGCACTGATGACTAATTTCGCTCGGCAGCGAACCATGCTGGTCCCAGCCGCGATGCAGGATCTGCACCACCCGCACACCTCGCTCCACCATGCGACGGGCCAGCAGCGTACTGGCCGCGAAAGTGCCGGGCTTCGACACTTCCGGGCCATACATGTCAAGCGTCGCCTGTGATTCGCCGGAAAGGTCAACCAGTTCCGGGACGCTGCTCTGCATGCGGAAGGCCATCTCATACTGGGCAATCCGAGTCTGCGTTTCGGGATCACCGAATCGGGCGAACGTCCGCTGATTCAGCTGCCCCAGCGTGTCCAGCACCGCACGGCGATGTCGCTGGTCCACGCCGGCGGGATTGTCGATGTACAGCACCGGATCACCGACACTCCGCAGCGCCACACCTGTGTGCCGGGATGGCAGAAATCCGCTGCTCCACATTCTGGTAAAAAGCGCCTGGGCAGCGTTTTTCGACGTCCAGCGCGGTGTCAGGACAACGAAGGCCGGCAGATCATTGCTCTCACTGCCCAGACCGTAACTCAGCCACGCGCCGATACTTGGTTTTCCCGGCACTTCACTGCCCGTCGTCACAAACGTGCAGGCCGGATCATGATTGATGGCGTTTGTATGAACGGAGCGAATCAGGGCAACTTGATCCACCATTTCTGCCGTATGCGGCAGCAGGCTGCTGACCCACATCCCGCTCTCACCGTGACGGGCAAACGGAAACAGCGAAGGTGCCACTGGCAGACGACTCTGTCCGCTCGTCATGGTCGTGATGCGCTGTCCGCGGCGAATGCTCTCCGGCAGATCCTTGTTGTAATGGTCCGCCAGCACCGGCTTGTAGTCCCAGGTGTCCAGCTGGGACGGCCCGCCGTTCATATGCAGATAGATGATCGATGTTGCGCGGGGTGGAAAATGAGGAAATCCCGCCAGCGGCGGATGCACCGCCCGTCCGGTTCCAGCACCCGCTGCCTGAGACGACTCCGCCGCCAGCAATGCCAC
>SYLK01000438.1 GCA_005809115.1 Planctomyces sp.
GCAGCAGCAGCAGCGACGGGCAGGAATGCCCGTCGTACATCGTACATCGTACATCGTACATCGTACATCGTACATCGTACATCGTACATCGTACAGGTGTCTCATCCGGAACGGATCATTCCGGAACGTCGTCGGGCAGCCGAATCTTTGCCAGATAGATACTGGTCCGGTCTTCGTGCGACGAGTAATAGCTCATCCACAGCAACCCGTCGTGCCAGACCATGCCCGGATAGCTGCAGTCACCGCCGCTGGGGAGCGTGAGGACGGGTTCGTAGGTGTCTCGTGTCATCCGGGCGAGCACAGTCCTGGCCTGATCGCCGTAGCGACGTCCGGACGCCCACAACTGGCCGTCCGGCAGACGGATGAAGTTCGGGCCGCCGATTTTCTCCTTCAGCTTTGTCCACGACCATGAGGTATAGGGCGGCTGGCTCGTTCCGATCCACTGCGGACGCACCAGCGCCACCATTTCGCCGTCGGGCAGGAACCGGAGCGTGGTTTCACTGGCGTTCCAGGTGTTATCCGGCAGTCGGAATTCGGTGATCCACTCCCACTCGAGACCGTCTCGCGTGCGGTACAGCATGCCGCGCCGCGGGTCGCTCCCTTCTCCCAGTTTGCTGACACTCCAGCCCCAGTCCCCCTGCCACGTGACTCGCCACAGCCAGTGGTCTTCGGCGAGCAGTTTTCGGGGCGGAGTCCAGTCCCGTCCATCAGTGGAAAACGAAACCCGCGGGACTCGCGTGCTGTAGCGGTCGTCGGCGTCGTTGACAATGCCACCCATGATCAGCATCAGTCTGCCGTCAGGCATGATCGAGAGCTTCGGATCGCGGAGGTCAACTCCGTCCTGTTCCATCAGTGCCGCGGCTTCCCAGCGTACACCGTCCGGGGAAGTGATCACGCGCACCTTGCCGATGCTCGAACCGTGATCCTTCGCTTCGCGAAACGTGCACCACCATTGATTCTCGAAGCGAATCAGATCGGTGAATGCACTGTGCTCGGCCTGATCCCAGATCCTGGTGACCGAAACCAACTGTGGCTCGGCCGCGATGACGGAGGGGCACAACGCCATGACGATCCACGCGACAGCCAGGCGGGCAATCGCGTCGCGACCAAACGTTCCCATTGTCTTCTCCCTCCGCGAAAGAACTTCTCTGGAATCTTTGATTGAACGTGGACTTGTCCGAGTTGTCAGGGACGAAGGCAGTGGGCACCGCTGGCATGCCAGTTCAGTGCAAATCCAGGAGGCTCTGACAAGACCTGGACTGGCTCCCGAAGAACTGCCGAGAAACCTGTGATCAATGGCCAGGGATGGGTGCCTGTCCCGGTCTTGTCAGAGCCTCTACTAAGCCACCGGCAGCAATTCCGAGATAGGCTCGCCGAACGGCAGGATCGGCATCGGGCGGCCGCTGTAGTCGAGGAATGACTGCGTCCAGTCGATGCCCAGATGGCGATAAACCGTCGCCCAGAGATCGTTGGGCGTCAGCGGTCGCTCCTTTGGCTCTTCGCCTCGGGAATTTGTTGATCCCACAACCTGACCCGTTCGCATTCCGCCTCCGGCCAGAAGCATCGACATGGCCTGCGGCCAGTGATCACGGCCTGGCTGAGACACTCCGGTCTGAGTCCCCTTCTGAGAATTCAGCCGCGGCGTGCGGCCGAATTCACCCGTAACGACGAGCAGCACCCGGCGATCAAGCCCGCGGTCATAAATGTCCTCGACCAGCGCCGTCACGGCCTGATCGTAGATCGGGAATCGCACCCTGGCGTCATCGAAGATGTGGCAGTTCACAGCATGCGAATCCCAGTTGTACGTGCCCGACTGCAGCCACGGGACGCCCGACTGATACGGGTTCTCCATGACCATCGTCACGAAACTGCAGCCCGCTTCGACCAGGCGTCGCGCCAGCAGGGCTCGCTGCCCCCAGGCATGACGACCATAGCGCTCGCGGAGTGCCTCCGGTTCCTGTGTCAGATCGAACGCGTTCCGCGCCTGATCACTGGTCAGGAGCGTGAGTGCCTGCTGATTGAACTGATCCATGCTGCGCATCATGCCGCTGTCATCAATACGGCGACGAAGCCGATCAAAGCCCCGGAGCAGCAAAGTCCGATCCTGCAGCCGATCTGCGGCAGACTGATCGACAGACAGATTTCTCACCGTAAAGCCGGATTCACTCGGATCACCCGGCAGATTGAACGGCGTGTAGGTCGCCCCCAGATAGGCGGCACCGAAACTGTACGTATCCACATCCGCGCGGCCTGGTTCCGTTCCGGAGATATAGTTCGGCAGTCCCATGGCGAAATGTTCGCGACACCTGGCCACGACCGACCCCACAGCCGGTGCGTCATTCACGAATCCGTCCGGTCGCGCAGGCAGACGACCGGTGAGAAATCGCTTGTGTCCGCCGCCGTGATCAGCAAATTCGTGCGCTACCGATCGCACGATCGTATACCGATCCGCACAATTCGCATGCAGTGGCAACAGTTCGCAGACATCGATTCCTCGGACATTTGTGGTGACCGGTCTGAAGAGTCCCCGATACTCCTCCGGAGCATCCGGCTTCATGTCGTACATTTCCATATGGGGTGGCCCGCCGGGCAGCCAGAGGAAAATGATCGCTGTGTCCGGCTGCGACCTGCTGCCGGCAGGCGCGGCTGCAGCGGCCGCTTTCAGCCGCAGGATGTCGCTCAGGCCGAGCATGCCGGCACCCAGCGAACCGACTTCCAGGAAACTCCTCCGCGAAACAGGACCGGGGCACATCGAAACAGTCCGTCCGGCGGCGCTACCCATGGCTGAGGTCCCTCAGGTCGTGCGGAAGTGTGCAAACTTCGAAAAAACGGCGGGGAACCAGAATTCTGGGCCAGTTCGGGCGGGGCGTCAAGAGTTGAAGCAGGTGGTTCGGGGGCTGCGCACCGGAAAGCCTGTGGTCGTTAACAACCCGATCGCAGGATCACAGGGCGACCTGATTGCCGGATTTCTGGTGGCGGAGCGAATTGCATCGCAGAGCATCGTGAGGCGGAGTATGGACTCACCAATTGACAGGGAAGAGCAGGTCGATAACCTGCAGGTCCTCGCTGTCAGGCCATTCGAAAGAAGGGGACAGGCACATTTTCCCGGGGTCTGTCTGGATCGAGTCATCGTCGACCACCCGCACCCTGTTCGACTGTTGCGGGAAAATGAGCCAGTCCCCGGCCCGTGAACGGTTACATTTTATCGCCGATCATCCGATGACGACTCAGTTTTCCGGCCCGACCAGGATTGGCTCGCGTAC
>SYLK01000039.1 GCA_005809115.1 Planctomyces sp.
AACGTGCAGCGCACCTGAAGACCCGAGACCCCCTTCTGCCGGCCGACGCACAACTGCTGCAGGCGGTGCATCTGGAGCTGTCGGCACATTCCGCAACCGTACCTTTCGAGCTGCTGCAGGATCTTCGCCGTGACGCGACGGAAGAGTGAGACCCGGTCGGCCGCGGACGGGTCTGAAGCTGCACGCCCTTCCGACTCATTTTCTGCGCGATGACATGCCTCCACTATCCGGTAAGATCGGATTCGTCTGACACTTCGTTTCCAGAACGCCACGTTTGTTGTCACTTCCCCCAGCCGGCAGGGTTTCCCGGAACTATGTTTCCTGCAGTCGATGGCGGATCCTGAGATCCGGATCGTGCACTTCGCGCACGTCCTGAGGATCCTGCGCTGAATGGCTGACCGAAGACCAGGATGCACCTTGAATTCCGGACCGGTCAGATGCGGTTCGGCGGAGAAGGCCGGAGATGCGGAGTCAGGGAACTGAAACAAAGAATGCCGCTGCTGCAGCATCGCGCATCAGCAGCCGCCCGGACAACCACGCCGGGCAGCCTGTTGCGGGACGAGAGCTGACGACGGTCGGACTGCTGACGGCTTTCCGCCGGAAATGGGTCCCGGCCGTTGCTCTGGGATTTCCTGCTGCGCTGCTGGTGTCGGCTGTCATCTGGGAACTGGTTCCCGCGAGGTATGAGTCCTACGCCCTGCTGAAGATCCAGCAGTTTGAGCAGGTTCAGGCGTTCGATACCAAGGAGCGACACACTGAGTTTCTGACGTATCGCGACACGCAGAAGGCTTATCTCAGGACCGTCGGCGTGCTGACGGCAGCGCTGCGAAATCCGGAAGTCGCCCAGACCCGGACGCTCAAGTCCGTGGATCACCCTGTAACCTGGCTGTCGAAAAGTCTGCTTGTCGACGAAGAGGTCAGTCCGGAGTTCCTGCGTGTGGGGCTGGCGGGTGAATACCCCCGCGACCTTGCACTGATTGTGAACGCCGTCAAGGATTCCTATCTCAACGAGGTTGTCTATAACGAACGCAATGAACGCATCCGGCGACTGAGCAGTCTGGAGGATTCGTTCACACTGCTGGACACGCGCGTCCGCCGGGCACAGGAGAACATCGACAAGCTGGCGGAGAACCTGGGGACGGGTGACTCCAGGGTCGCCATCCTGAATCAGGGTCTGATTCAGCAGCAGTTGATGGATCTGCAGAAGGACATGCGCGAGATCAACGGTCGGATTCGTGCCGAAGAGGCCGCCCGCCGGTCATTGCCGGACAATGGACTGCTCCCCAGTCAGGGAAACGCGGACGGCCTGAGGGGGCTGGCTGTGGCCGGCGCGGCCGTGGCACACAGCGATGCCACCGCAGGGTTTCCGACGACAAATGTGCAGCGGGAACTGCTGCTGCTGAGGCAGCGAATCGTACAGTTTGAAACTCAGCTGCGCAACCCCGACCACCCCGACCTGCAGGCACTCCGGCGACAGGAACAGCAGCTGCTGGCGCTGATGTCGGGAGTCGGGGAAATTCCGACTGCAGTCGGAACGGCACCGGGGTCTGCGCCCACCGGCTCGCGTTTTGACTGGCTGATCCGGCAGCGTGAGACGCTGCAGAAGGAGATCGAGATGCAGGGCGCGCTGCTGCGTGATATGGGCGCCCGGATCGTGGAGCTGGAACGGGAGAAACGAGAAATCGAGCAGGATATCAGAACTCGGGATGAGCTGGCCCGAGAACTGGCGGAACGGCGGGTGGAGCTCAACGCTCCGGAACGGATCACGGTAGCCCAGGATGCCTACGTTCCGGAAGCGCGCGAGATCCGCAGGAAGACGCAGTACGCCCTGATGTCGGCTCTGGCCACACTGGGCTCGATCATCTGCGGATTTACGCTGTTCGAATGGTTCTCGCATCGTGTCGGGGCTGCCACGGATGTTTCGAGCGAAATCGGCCTGCGACTGGTGGGTACGATTCCGTCGCCGGACCGGGGCGGCCTGCTCGGCCTGGGGATTTTCGCCGGCCGGGTGGATTACGATGAATGGAACCGCGCTGTCACGGAATCGATGGACGTGGTGCGAACGTTTCTGATGCGACACATCGAGCCTTCACGGCCGGCTTCGATCCTGATCACCAGCGCGTCCGCAAACGAGGGCAAGACCACGGTATCGTGCCAGCTGGCGGCCAGCCTGGCGCGAACCGGGAAGCGTGTCGCTCTGGTGGATTGTGATTTTCGGCGTCCTTCGGCCCACCTGATGATCGAGGGACAGCAGAGCCCGGGGCTCAGTGAATTCCTGCGGGGAGAAGCGACGCTGGACGAGGTTCGGCAGCCGACTCAATCGTCTGGGCTGACCTTTATCGGCGCCGGTCAGATTGACCAGAGAGTGCTCCAGGTGCTGTCGGTGGATGGCGGCCGAAACCTGATTCAGCAGCTGAAATCGCGATACGACTTCGTCATCATGGACACATCGCCCCTGCTGTTCGTGGCCGAACCATCCATGCTGGCTCAGAACGCGGACATCGTGCTGATGTCGACCCGCCGGGATTACAGCCGGGTCCCCTATGTTGCCCAGGCGCGCGACTCGCTCCGCAGTCTGCAGGTCCCGCTGCTGGGGGCGATCATGGTTGGGGCGGATTCGGATTTTCAGCGTCAGACATATGGCTATCAGCAGCAGGTCGTTGGTCTGGCACGCGATAACCGTGCCGGAGCGGTGAGTGGTCGCATATAACGCTGTCGACGGTGTCCGCGGCAGGGTGGCATCCGCCTGCCGGAACTCCTCGCTGAACAGAAATCTGATGAGTCCGCCGAGAATCGCTCATGCTGCCCCGCCTTCTCTACGTAACGCATCGCGTTCCCTGGCCGCCGGACCGCGGCGACCGGATCCGCACGTGGAATATTCTCAGGTTTCTGTGTGCCCGCGCTGATGTGGACCTGGTCAGTCTGGCGGATGAGCCAGTCGCGGAGGACGTGCTGCCGACTCTGCAGCAGATCACGCGACGGGTGGCCCTGGTACCACACTCTGGTGCCGGGCGCTGGCTGGCGGGAATTGGCTCACTGCTGGCCGGCGGTTCGATCACCACCGGATTGTTCCGCTCGCGGCCGGCGCGTGAAATCCTGCGCAACTGGGCGGCCGGGACTCGCTGGGACGCCACCCTGGTGTCGTCATCGGGGATCGCGGACTACGTTTCCCCGGCAGCCATCGGGCAGTCACCTCGCCGCTGGGTCGATCTGATCGACGTCGACAGTGAGAAGTGGCTCGACTACAGCCGGACGGCTGCGTTTCCCAGGTCCCTGATCTATGGACTGGAAGGGCGACGTCTGCGTGCCTGGGAACGTCAGCTGGCGCGCGACTGCGATCGACTGGTGGTTGTCAGCGAGGCGGAGTGCCGTCTGTTCCGGCAATTCTGTCCGACCGACCGCATCAGTGCCATCGCCAACGGGGTTGATACACAGTATTTCGCGCCGGGGCCACCTCCCGCAGCGTCACCGCCGTCCTGCGTGTTTACGGGAGTGATGAACTATTTCCCGAACGTGGATGGCGTGTCGTGGTTCGCTGCCGAGGTCTGGCCGAGGGTCCGTCGGGAGATCCCCGCAGCCGTGCTGCGGATTGTGGGGAAATCGCCGTCGCCGGTCGTCCAGGCTCTGGCGTCGGTGACCGCGGGAATTGAAGTGGTGGGGCCGGTCCCCGACATTCGTCCATGGCTGCAGGGAGCAAATTGCGCCGTGGTGCCGCTGAGGCTGGCGCGCGGAGTTCAGAACAAGGTCCTTGAGGCCATGGCGAGTGGCCGCGCTGTCATCTGCTCCCCGGCACCGCTGCAGGGACTGCAGGCAGAGCCCGGACGCCATCTGCTGCGGGCAGAGACGGCCGATGAGTGGGTCCGTGAACTGACCGCGCTGCTGCAGAATCCGGCGCGGCAGCTGGCCATCGGGCAGGCTGCGGCTGACTGGGTCCGTCAGCACCACTGCTGGGACGCGTGCCTCGCACCGCTTCTGGAGCTGATCGCTCCGGCGAGCAGCCGCCGGGATCCGCCGACGGAGAGGGCGCGATGAAGGGGCTGATCTTTACCTGGATTCTGACGCTGATCGGCGTGACGTCATCCGTCGTGAATCCGTTCTACGGCTTCCTTGTCTATGTGGCGCTGGCAATTCTGAAGCCGGACAGTCTGTGGTCGAGCCACATTTCCCGGGGACGCTTCAGCCTGATCGTGGCTCTCGCGATGCTGGCCAGCTGGGCCTGCCGCGGTTTCGGCAGCTGGTCCTTCGGCGGTGCGCGTCGAATCGTGATGCTGTTTGTGGGTTTCTGGCTCTGGTGCGTCTTTCTGGCACTTCAGGCCGAGAGTCCTCCTCATGCCTGGCATTTTGTCGAGGAGTTCGCCCGGATCCTGCTGCCGTTCCTGGTGGGAATCACGACCGTCCGCAGCGTGAATGACCTGAAGGCACTCGCCTGGATCATCGTGCTGTGCGAGGGCTACGTCTGTCTGGAAATGAATCTGTGGTATTTTCGAGGCTACAATTATCTGTGGCATATCGGCTTTGGCGGGATGGACAATAACTCGGTCGCGATCGGCTGCGTCGCGGCGCTTGGCGTGGCGTTTTTCCTGTTCCTGTCGCTCGACAAACTGTGGCAGCAGGGTGTCGTCGCGGCGTGTGCCGCACTGATCGGGCACGCGATTCTGTTCTCGTTCTCCCGTGGCGCCATGTTATCCACGATCGTGTTCGCTTCGGTTTCCTTCCTGATTATCAGGAAAACCTCGAAGCACTATCTGATGTTTGCCGGGGGACTCCTCTGCGCTCTGATTCTGGCCGGCCCGGAAGTCCGCGAACGATTCTTCGAGACGTTTGAAAAGAAGGGCGGCGTGAGAGAAGCCTCCGCACAGAGTCGCCTGGATC
>SYLK01000439.1 GCA_005809115.1 Planctomyces sp.
GACAACAACGGTGCTTCGAGCACAGCGGGGTGACCGCGTGGCCTTTGATGATCTGATCTGCGCATTCGAATCCCGGGTATTCGGGATCGTGATGCAGCGACTGCGCAATACGGCTGAGGCCGACGAAGTCGTGCAGGACGTGTTCCTGCGCGCATATCGGAAGCTGCCACAGCTCAACGAACCCGAACGATTCGGTGGGTGGTTGTGTCGGATCGCCGTCCGCCTGTCGATCAACCGAGCCGTCCGTCGTCCGGCGGAGTCGTGTCAGGAGCCGAATACGTTCGACTACCTGGCAAGCGCAGCAGGGAGCCCGTTTGAAGCGATGCTGCGACAGGAGTCGATTGAAAGCCTGCGGGCCGGTCTGAACCGTCTGGGAGCACTGGACCGCGCAACGCTCTGGGCCTTCTATTTCGAAGGCTCGTCTCTGAAAGAGATGAGCGACCAGTTTTCCAGCCCGGTTGGTACGATCAAACGGCGCCTGCACACCGCCCGGGGTCGACTGCGGGATGTGATGGGAGCGATGCAGCCAGCCTGAGGTATCACGGTATTCCCCGGAGTTCCACGAGGACTCGATGGATGGGTGGCTGCCAGAAGTCACCTCGGAAAGAAAACGGCGGCGGATCCATTCCGGGTCCGCCGCCGTTTGTGCCTGCATCTGGTCTGAATACCGCAGATTCTCGGCCTTAGCTCACGGTTCAGGGTTACGAGAATCGCGGTTGCAGATTCCTGTGTGCGTCATGTTTGTGATGCCTCGCCGCACTGGCATCCTCTGTCTGACCGACTGGGTCATCGTCAGAGCACTACGGTTGATCGCCTTCCACGGGTGGTCGCTGCCTTCGGTTTCCATCCGGCCCTTCACCGCGAGGACCTCGACCGGGAGGGCCTCCAAAGCCGTCACGTCCCGGCCCCCGGCCTCTGCCACCGAATCCAGGACCGCGAAATGCACGCGGGTCAACTGCGAATGCTTTTCCCTTCAGTTCGTCCAGCTGCTGTTTCTGATTGTCATTCAGAAGGGTCAATGCCTGAGCCACGGTATCCTGATTGATTTTCTCCATTGCAGTCCGCATTTCTTCCATCCGCACGCGGAACGCTTCGCGATCAAAGCCGCCCGGAGGTCCTCCGGGACCAGGACGGCCATCGAAACCGGGCCGACCACCCGGGCCAGGACCGTCACCCGGGCCAGGAGCATCACCCGGGCCAGGAGCATCACCCGGGCCAGGGCGGCCACCACGACCGGGGCGGTCAGCACGGCCCCGGCGGCCACCAGGACCAGGACCAGGACCAGGACCGTCACCGGGACCGGGACCGGGACCGTCACCGGGACGGAGACGACCCCCGGCGCCAGGACCACTGCCTGGACCTCCGAGCCCCTGCCCGAAGAGTTCCATTCGCTTTTCCTGGGCCGCCGACTCCAGTTCATCGAGCTTCGTCAGTTGCTCGTCGGTCAGACCGAGCTTCTGTTTCAGCTCGTCGCTTTTCAACGTCCCAACGGTCTGCATGGAAAGCTGGGTCTGCAGCAGAATCTCCCCCAGACGCGTCACCTGATCTGGCTCGAGCAGAGCGTTGAGCGTCTCGTCGGTCTTGCGACTTTGCTCCCCGCCCGTCTTTCGCATTTCCTCGAAGGCCTTATCCCGTTCCTCACGGCTCATCTCGCGTATGTCGCCCAGTTTCTCGAAGGCGGCGCGGCGATCTGCCCGATACGCTTCGAGAGCGGCATCAATGGTTGCCGCCTGATCATCGGTGACCTTCAATTCCTCGCGGACATCGTTCATGCCGAGCAGTCGAGCGCGATCGACTGGAGCACCGCGATCGAATCCGGGACCACCGAAACCTCCGAAGAAACCTCCGCCGCGGGCACCGGGTGGCCCACCTTCCGGTCGACCGCGGCCTTCCGGTCGGCCGCGGCCTTCCGGCTGAGGTGGCTGGGCCGATGTGACTGCAGACAGGAAGATGGTCGCGAGGCACACTGTGGCGGTCATCTGCAGGGACCTGGTGACTTTCATTTCGATACTCCTGACGTGGGTCTGTGATTCTGTCATTGAACCCTGGTCGGAACCGAGCCACCCGGAACCGGTCTGCGAGCCGTTCGCAACGGTGATTTTCGCAGGGATACCGGCATCAGAGCGCATCCGGACAACAGGCATGCAGCGATGCTGTGCGACAGAGTTCTGAATGAGAAAACCCCGCGCAGAGGCGTCGGTGTCGCCGGAAATTGGCTGCAACGGCGTTTTTACTGGTGATATTACGCAGAGCCGGTTGTTGATCGGGATCTGTCGCTCAGGATGCGGCCGGATTGCGAATGCAGTAGAGATGTCCAAACGTGCGGATGAAGATCCGTCCGTGGATGATTGCCGGCGTTGAATTGGAAGGTTCGCCAAGCGCATTCAGAGCCACTCGTTCCAGTTTTTTCGGGTTTGGACGGAAGACCAGTGTGGCTCCCTTCTGATCCGTGGAATAGAGCAGTCCATTGGCGTACACAGGTGAGCCCCAGGCCGCCGCGCCTCCGGAACGCGCCTGCCATTTGACGTCGCCTGATGCGGGGTCGATGCACTGAACCGTGTTCGGTCCTGCGTTCATGACATACATCAGGCCATCCACGACGATTCCGGAAGCGATTCGCTGCGGAGTTTTCTCGGTCTGTCGCCACAGCCGCTGGCCTTCGGTAATGTCTCCGGTCCCCTTCATCCGGAAGCCGAACGCCGGTCCGTTATATCCTCCCATCGCCACACAGATATCCCCGGCAATTACTGGTGACGTATAGCACAGGTCACCGCGCTCGCCCCGAATTCCGTCGCAGCTCCAGACCAGGCTTCCGGACTCGGGGTCAAGCCCCACGACCCGCGTCGACATGCTGCAGACAATGGTTTTCCGGCCATCGGACTCGGCCATGACCGGCGTGCTCCAGGAACCCATATATTTGTTGTCTCTGTTGTGTTCTCCGTCGCCATCCACCGGCTCCTCGAACTTCCAGAGTTCTTCCCCTGTGGCCGGGTTCAGTCCCACGATAAAGACGCGGGCTCCCGGTCCGGTGTGCAGAATGACCTTGCCGTCAAGAATCACCGGAGAAGTGCCGTAGCCCCAGGTGTGGCGGAACTCACCCAGCTGGCAGCTCCACAGCTCCTTTCCGGAAAAATCGTAGCACCAGAGTCCGGCGGAGGCGTGCCACACCACGACTCGCTCGGAGTCAGCGACCGGCGTTGTTCCGGCATACAGGTTCGTTTCATGTGTCGGCAGCACCTTGTCGAATGGAACTGTCCGGACCCAGAGCTGCTCTCCGCTGTCGGCGTCAAAGCAATAGAGGCTGCGCTGGCGACCTTCGTGATCGGCGCTGGTGACAAATACACGACTGCCGACAACGACTGGACTGCCGTTGCAGTCACCCGGCAATTCGGTCTTCCAGGCCACGTTCTTCTCGGCCGACCACTCCGTCGGTACATCTCGGGCGCCCGTATAGCCGTTACCCAGAGGCCCGCGAAATCCCGGCCACTCCCCGCCATCCGGTTCCGCACCGCAGACTGCGTTGACAACGACACAAGTCAGGACAAGTGATCGAAATACGAAACGAGACATCGGCAGAAAATCCTTTGACAGGGACAGCTATTCCGGCACAGGCACGACCGTCTCAGCACTGACAGCCACGCGGGGATGCCTGGCAGCAGGCCGTCCTGCAGGATGCAGCAGGCCGTCCTGCAGGATGTCGTGTCGCCGTGACGGAAGTCATCATCAGGCTGGTTGCAGAACACCGCTGCAGCATACTCTGCCGCGCCCCGATCTGGCAAATATCCTGCTGACACCGGGATTGCCGAATCGTCGGAAGGCGATCATTCAGGCGCCGCTGCTGTCAGGTTCAGCAGTGGACCGAAATAATTCCGGAAGCGGCCACCCCGAATGCTGCCGGCAACCAGTATCGATTCGGGCACGGGGGGGGCCGGGACCTGCTCTGTCGGCGGCACGGGGTTCCGATGCCATGTACCTCCTCTGATCCGCAGACTGTCTGTGATCAGCCCTCGTTCCCGAGTCAGACTGATCTGCCGGCTGCCTGACCAGACAATCGCACGCTCCTGATCTGCCACGAGCAGGATGCGCGCCACGCCGGAGTCGGGAGTCACATACCCGATGAGCCAGGTATCCGGCAGTGACCGCAGAGCCGCCTGCGGCATGGCGATGGAGATTTCCGGATAGCAGCAGACACACACTTCCTGCGGCTGTCGTTGAGCCAGCAGGGCACGAGCTGCCCGACCCTCGCAATTCGAGGGCAGCGCACCGTCCTGACTGTGAAGCCTCGCTTCAGCCAGCGATTCCAGGTCGATCAGCGAACTCATCTCCGATGCACTGCGACGGAACCAGCCTCCGATTTCGATCACCAGTTGCTTCAGATGGTCATCGGCCTCGGGAATCCGCACGAGACAACGTGCCAGATCACGCAGAAATGCGTCTGTCACAGGACTGGATGGATCAAGTTCGGGGGGTTCAAACCGCTGTCCGCTGCTCGTTGCGGCCAGATTCTGCAGCTGCTCTGCCCGGTCCTGCTGGGCAACCAGCAGGAGCAGTCCCGAGTGCTGCAGCAGATGTTCGATCTGATCGGGTGGGATGTCCGCTACTGAGACGATGAAGGTTGCAAGGCTCCTGAGACCGTCTGCGGCCTGTGTCTCCGGGCTGTGCATCCCGGGCTGGGACACCAGCTTCAGACGCAGATCGTAACGTTCTTCAAATTCCTTTCGCCATGCCTGAACCGCGGCAGACTCCGCTCCGTGTATCTGCGCGGCAAAGAACTGCTCGAGACTGTGAGCAATGAACTCTCGCTCCTGACGCGTGAGCATCGCCGGATCCGGCAGCC
>SYLK01000440.1 GCA_005809115.1 Planctomyces sp.
CACGCGGCGGCGGACAGGGCGGAGGCAGCCCTGGTCGTGGAGACGGCGGGAATCGAACAGGCAGCATTCCGTCTGGTCGCAGTGGCGGACTGCAGTCCGGAGGCAGCGGGCGAGGCCAGTCGGTCCGCGGGGGAAATGCCCCGAACGTGAACCGACGAGGCGGGATTCATGCGCCAGCGATACCCGCACCGCGCCAATCGACGGGCTCGCGAGGACAACAGCCGAAATTCGACCCGACACCGTCGCTCACGCACCGTGGCAGTGTGGGCCGCCAGGCAGCCGAGACTCGCGCCCCCCTGCCGCTGCGTCCTGCACGCGGTGGAGACATCCGGTCCGGGGCCGGGCGGGGCTCGAACACGTCACACTCCGGTTTCCCGGGAAACTCGTGGCGCGGCGGTCAGGACTTCCGCGGCAGCAGCCGCGTCGCCGCGGGAGCGCGTGAATCGGGCAGCGATCATTCACGGATCGGCAATCAGCCGTTCAGCGGCAATGCAGTCAATTTCAATAATCGCCGGTTCAATCTGGGCCACAGTTCGTACCGACCCTCGTATTACCGACACTCCCGGTATCACGGTTACTGGAACGGGAACAGGGGTTTTGCAGGCCGGTCTGGTTCTGATTTCGGTTATGGATCTGGACTGGGCCGGAGTCTCAGGCATGGAATCGGTTCTGCGTATGGGTATGGCGGTCTCAATGGGCCCGGCTGGGGCTGGGGACTGGGAAGTGGGTACGGTTACGGCGGCGGATACCGCGGTCACCGCATCTACGGTTACCGCCCCTTCGGCTGGGGACTGGGTGGCTGGGGACTGGGGTCGCTGATCTACAACAGCGGTTATCTGGGCTACTCAAACCCGTACTATATCAACGCCGGTCCATCCGTTTACAACTACTCGCAGCCAATTCAGGTGATGTACACTGCTCCGGTGGCGGACGTCGGGAACGATCCGGACTCCGCGGACGAAGCCCTGAACACTGCTGTGACGGCATTCCAGCAGAGTAATTTCGATGCAGCTCTTGATATCACCAACAAGGGCATCGCGCGGTATTCGGATGATGCCGTGCTGCACGAGTTCCGGTCGCTCGTATTGTTCGCGAAGCAGGACTATCAGCAGTCCGCCGCAACAATCCACTCTGTCCTTGCCGTCGGCCCGGGGTGGGACTGGACCACGCTGAGCAGCATGTACTCCAGTGTGGCTGTCTATACCGATCAGCTGCGGAACCTCGAGGCGTTCGTAAAGGCTGATCCTCAGGATGCCGCCTCGCAGTTTCTGCTGGCGTATCACTACATGAGCTGCGGTTATCCGGATGCAGCTGCGCGTTGTCTGCAGGAGGTCGTCAGGCTGCAGCCCGGCGACCGCGTGGCGGCGGACATGCTGAAGATGGTCGCTGCTCCGCAGCCCGGTGAGACGGCTGAGCCACCAGCGCCGCAGGAATCGACGCAGTCCGCCGCGACACTGATTGATCCGGCGACACTGGTCGGTGCATGGAACGCTGTTCGCGGTGATGGCTCCGTCTTCAGGCTGATTCTTACCAGCGACGCGAAGTTCACCTGGAGTTTCGCTCAGAAGGATCAGGCCGCACAGGAGTTCGGCGGTACGTACACGTTCGAGGAAAATGTCCTTGCCCTGGAACGCATTGACGGTGGCTCATTGATCGCCGAGGTCACCCCGGCAGGCCAGGCTGCCTTCAACTTCCGGCTGCTGGGCGCACCGGACGATGATCAGGGTCTGGATTTCAGCAGGTAGATCATGGCTGACAAACAGGTTTCTGTTCTGAACAGGGCGCGGTCGCTGGCCTGTGGTTGCCAACGATCCCGGGGCACAGGTATGGACGAACTGGGGCGGCGCATCACATTCCGAATCGTGGATCGTACCACACTCTGACTTTTTTTTACCCGGACAACGGAGCATCACATGACACTCAGGACGCTGCACGATCTGTATGTGGACCAGCTGAAGGATCTTTATAGCGCAGAGCACCAGCTGCTGCCGACCAGCAGCTGACTGAACTTCAGAAAGAGTCATTAACGCTGAGGCTGTCGACCCGGTGGCCAGCACCTGATGTGACGAGTGTCGGTCGAAGCAATTCTGATTTCTGATGTTAAGGAGTGATGGCGATGAACTGGGATCAAATTCAGGGTAACTGGAAGCAGGTGACAGGCCAGGTCAGAGAAAAGTGGGGCAGACTGACCGACAGCGACCTGACCGTGATCGCAGGCAGGCGAGAGCAGCTGGCTGGCCTCCTGCAGGAACGGTACGGCTATGCCAAAGAAAAGGCCGAGCAGGAACTCGACGAGTTTATGCAGGCGCTGAGAGTCACGCAGGAATGATGTCACCACCTGAAGTGGATGTGGCGGCATCGCTGTGGACATCCACTTCCGATTGACGCCAGTCGGTCAAGGCCCGTGCGAGGCCATGAGTTCGCTCAAGTCGTGCGGACGGCCGCGTCGACGCTGTCAGAATCTTACAGGTACAAGATCAACCGAAACGTATCCGTGGCGGTCCGCATCCGGCTCCTTGTGGAAGCTGGCACTCGTGCTGCCGTTTTTCAGAGGAGGTCCCGAAGATGAAAAGTGTGATTGCGGCCACAGTGATGGCCAGCCTTGCGTCGATTGGCCTTGCTGGCTGCAGCGACACGGCAAAGTCATCCACCAGACAGGAAACGAAAATCGCCACACCCGGCGGAACGACGACGATCACCACGGAAAGGGAAGTCAAAAAGACCGGCGACGAGCCGCCAGCCGCGAACCGCTGACCCAACTTCCCCAACTCGTTTCAGAAACACTGTATTTTCTGCGGTTTGAGCCCAAAAGTTTACACTACATTTTGCGTTGGATTATTTTGGCGGGCAGTTTGAGTCGGAGTTTTTCGAGGAGGATTTGCTGGTGATCGCG
>SYLK01000040.1 GCA_005809115.1 Planctomyces sp.
ACCCTTGCGACATCAGTTCGCAGGCCAGCCAGTCGAGCAGTGCGGGATGCGATGGCGGCTGACCATTCATACCAAAGTCGAACACGGTCGGTACCAGCGGCTGATAAAAATGTCTGAGCCAGATATGATTGACCGCGACTCGGGCAGTCAGCGGATTCTCATTGTCGGCGATCCACTGTCCCAGCGCCGTACGTCGCCCAGTGCTGGTTGTCGGGTAAACCGGTGTGGCGCGTGTGTACGTGTCGGACGATTCGCTGAGCGCCTGCGCTGCCTTGTGGAGAGACTCCGTTGCCGCCGCAACCATGTTTCGGGCATCGGTCACGGCCTTCTGCCGTTCGGCGTTATCCGGCTGAAACGCGGCCTCCGCCGCTGCCAGAGTCTGCTGCGCTGTCAGCTGATGCAGTTCCTCCTGCCGTACTGACAACTCACGTTCCGCACGAGCAGCAATCCGGGAGAGCTCAATGGCAGCGGCCGCAGGCGGCGTGGCATAGCTGGCCTGATCCGCCGCCTGCCGCGCTTCCGTAAACTCAAGCTTCGCTTCGGCGACTGCCACAGCCTTTGCCGCCAGCTGCCGGGCGCTGTCGGACTCCGCCGTCGCGAGTGCCGCACTGGCTGCGTCAACCGCACGGCGGTCCGCTGCAAGGGATTCCTGTGACAGGACTTTCAGCATTCCCGGATAATAACCAGCCGCCGGAAGTTCAATTTGCCGAACCGAAAGCGGCTCAATCCCGAACAGTCTCGGCACGGCAGGTCCCAGCGGCCTGTCAGTCAGAGGATTTTTCTCATCGCCGCGAACAAACACCACTGTTGGAGCTGCTGCGCTGGCATCATAGACACGAACCAGGCCGTCTCTGGCGACATCGCTTTCTCCGGGAACCGGGTCTGTACGGATCTCGTGCGGCTCAAAAAACGCCCGCAGCTGGTAGTACTCCACCTGCGACATCGGATCGTACATGTGGTCATGGCACCGGGCACAGTTCCAGGTCAGTCCGAGGAATGCTTTGCCGGTGTGTTCGATCACGTTGTCCAGCCAGACGTTGCGGTTGAACGTGTACCAGTTGCGAACCAGAAACCCGGTGGCACGCAGAGTCTCCTGGTCCTCGGGAGCCACTTCGTCACCGGCCAGCATCTCGAGCACCATCTGGTTATAAGGACGATCGTGATTGAGCGACTCGACGATCCAGTCTCGCCAGCGCCAGATATGTGGTTTGCTCTCGCGCACTTCCGCACCGTAGCCGTCCCAGTCACTGTATCGCCAGACATCCATCCAGTGACGTCCCCACCGTTCACCGTAACGCGGGCTGGCCAGCAGGTCGTCCACGACATTCTCCCACGCGCGGAGGGACGGGTCCTGCAGAAATGCGTCCACCTGTTGCGGCGTCGGCGGCAGACCTGTCAGATCGAGGCAGACACGGCGGAGCAGCACGTGCGGGTCCGCCACGGACACGGCCGTCAATCCGCGGTGCTGGTACTCTGCCCCCACGAACGCGTCGATCGGATTCTCTTCCACGCTCTGTGCCGCAGTCGTCGGAACTTCCGGACGGACGGGCGCCCGAAATGCCCAGTGGGAAACCCGTGATTCGTCCTCGGGGACGGCTGCGCCCTGATCAATCCAGCGCCGCAGTACGTTCACCTGTTCTTCCGAGAGGGCGGGCCCCTCGGGCGGCATCTTCAGCTCGCCCTGCTGCAGCACGGCCTGAACCAGCAGACTCTCGGAACTCTGACCGGCAATGATCGACGGGCCGCGAGATCCCCCCTTCAGCAGCTCGACCGCTGTGTCAAGTCGCAGCGATCCCTCTGATTCAGCGGCATTGTGGCACCGCGAACACTTCGCCATCAAAAGCGGTTTGACATCCTTCAGGTATTCCACCCGCTGTTCGGCGCCAATCCCTGCGGCGCCGGACAGCAACAGTCCGCTCAGTACCAGCCCGTACAACACCAGATTCTGCAAAGACGCCGGGCGGCCTGCGGCCGTGGCAGGTCGGGTTCTTCGCTTTACGGTCCGGATCGAACTCAGGCTCACAGACGTCTGCGCACGACGGCACCGCATCATTGGATTCGGACTTCCTTCCCACTTCCCGGCTGATCGGTGGATTCGATCTCGTCGTCCAGTCGTGCGTCGTATTCGTCCATCAGCACGGAAGGGCAGGTCTCTTCCTGCTCACACTGCCTGCAGATGAGTCGAATCAGATCGGAGCCACCCAGTCGCAACTGGTGCTTTTCGCAAAGCTGATAGAGTTCGCTCAGATGCGTACAGACCATCGTGTCACCTCACTGGATCTGAGAAATCCGGGATTGGCTCCCGAGGTTCCGGGGCAGAAAAAACGCCGAGAAGAACGCCGTAAATAACGAACAGAGATGGGTACTTCTCCCGGATTCGCCAGAAAAAGCGAGGTCTGTTCCACGGGAGAATTCAGGCCAGAATCCCGGGAACGACCTGTCCATGCACGTCCGTCAGTCGATAATCGCGACTTTGAGACCGGAAGGTCAGTCGTGTGTGATCAAATCCCAGCAGATGCAGCAGCGTAGCGTTCAGGTCATGCACATGCACGGGATCGCTGACAATGTTGAAGCCGAACTCGTCTGTCTGACCATGGACATGACCCGCTTTGATGCCTCCGCCGGCCAGCCAGATACTGTAACAGCGATTGTGATGATCGCGACCGTCGTTGCCACCCTGGACCATCGGGGTCCGACCGAATTCTCCACCCCAGATGACCAGCGTATCCTGCAGCAGCCCACGCTGCTTCAGATCGCTCACCAGAGCAGCACTCGCCTGATCAGTCGCAGCCGCATTTCTCTTCACACCGGCCGTCAGGTCACCGTGCTGGTCCCATACCTCGTGAAACAACTGCACAAAGCGTACGCCGCGTTCGATCAGACGTCGAGCCAGCAGGCAATTGCGGGCGTAGCTGGCTTCCTTCGGGTCCTGCACGCCGTA
>SYLK01000441.1 GCA_005809115.1 Planctomyces sp.
AGCCAGCCATCCAGGAGTGCATTGATCGAATTTCCCGGACCACGTCCCGGTCCATGAAAGTCCGGGTAAACCGTGGCTGACGCCCGCCCCGTCGGACCGTCATCCAGCAGGCCCCAGATCGTCTGCCGACCGTCATCCATGTGAATGACCCATTCGGCCAGGGACACGACGGAATCCCGCGCCTCAGGATCACCCGTCAGAAAGTAATAGTGCAGCAGCCCCGTGGGATAGTTGTGTTCGCAGCTGGGACCGCCTCCATATGACTCCCCGGGTTTCCGGTTGCGCCGCGAATATGTCCGGTGAGTACTCGTCGCAGCGTCAACATAGTGATCCGTGTGCCAGAACATCCCGCCATTGAAGACGGCCCGATCTTCGTCCGTATGATAAATGTCGATATCCATGACGTGTCGCGCCAGCGGTGCACTCAATTCGTGCCAGCGAGGATCCGAAGTGGCCGCCAGCTGCAGCAGTCCGCCCAGAATCATGTCGAACTGGTTGTTGTAGTGAGAGACCACCACACCGGGACCCGGAAAGTGAAGCTGCTCGTGATCGGCCGGGATCTCACCGTAGTCGCGCCACCCGTATTCGCGAATCTTTTCCCGACGCGCCGGCAGACTGAATTCGCCCGTTGTGGCCGCCGTCAGGTATTCGTGCAGACGCGAGACCGCCGTCCCGGAAGAAGGGTCCGCCGCCCTGTCGGCCGGAATCAGCCCCCCAGGTGATGCCACTGCCGGATACCAGGGAAATACCTCGGCTGCGTGGTACGCCGCCGGTGACTGCAGCAGCAGCGGCGGAGCAAATGTCCAGTCCAGCTCCGGGCGCCCGCCGGACTGCCGGCCCGTGGCGATCCACAGGCTGTGTGTTTTCTGCTCTCCCCCCTGCAGCTCGTACGCCATTCCCGCATCGGCCGGAAACGGCCCGGCCGGAAACGGCCCGGCTGGAAACAGCCCGGCTGTGATCACACCGTGTCCGAATTCCAGACTGGCGGGATACTGCTGCCAGAACTCCGGACAGGCGACGGCCAGGGACGCCTGCAGGTCTCCCACGGCGACTGTTGGCTCCGCGCGGTTTCCCGATGTTCGCCCAGTCGGATGATGCACGACATATCCGTGTTCTCCGGCATCGCCAGCCGGCTGCCCGACGGGTTCGTGAAATTGGACAGCTCCTGCGGCGATGCGCGAGGTATCACAATCCGGTGCTCCACTGCCAGACTGTCTGATCGACGTCGTCTGGTCGCCCCGGCACTCGCTCCAGGCCGTGCGACGGTCGCACTTCCAGCGGCTGCTGGCAGACGGGTCAACGGCATCGCTGCGGATTTTCAGCTGCAGACTTCCGAACAGGAACGACCCGGGATCACCCAGATCCCACAGCCCTCCCGCGTGCCGCGCACGGCGAGAATTCCGGATGCGGACGTCTGCCTTCATCAGGCCGGTGCCGCTCCAGCGCGTAATCCTCACCTGCAGCGTGATCCGGGGATCTGACTCCATGGCAACTGTCACGACGAAGACCTGTCGCACATCTCCCGCTGTTTCACTTCGGACCTCCACCGACCGGAGTGACAGTACCCTGCCACTGCAATCCTTCAGCTCCGGAGTCAGCCAGACAGTCTGTTCGAGGGGCTGCCGGGCGTCGTAGCTCTGCGATCGAATCATGATGCGTCCCGCATCGTACTTCACCACCGTATGCTCGGGTTGCTGAGCCCGGGACCTGCGATCACCGCTGTCCCCTGGCTGTGACAGGAATACCAGCTCAACGGGAATGCCCGTCGGAGTGGAGTCCGAGGCAGCTCCGCCGTCACGGCTTCGGTCCGACTGCGAACCGCTCGGTTCAGACCGATCCGAGCCTGTTCGGTGCACCGGGATGACCGGCTTCTGAACCTGCGGTTGTCCGGGAACGTCGGGTAACACAACACTGACCAGCAGCCACCGGATGCTTCCGTCGCTCCAGCGATTCAGGACTTCGCTCTGGGCTGTCAGCGTGGTTCCGAATGCTTCCAGACACATCGCTGACACATCGTGAAGCACGCCCCTGGGAACGCACACACCGCCCGTCACCGGGACAGACCACTGCCTGCCGGGCGTCCGGGAAATCAGCAGGGCGGCGAGTCGGGTTTCGCATGGTTGCAGCACCCGGGTGGTTGCAGTTGAGGGCGTTTTCAAGTTCCGCGGCACCTTCCGAATCGTGGGTTCAGCAGCCTGCCGTGCGCAGGCGTGCGCCAGAAGCCCCCGACAGCGTCAGAACCGACACCCGCCGCAAGTGCGTTCCCCGGAGTCCAGCTGACCGGTGCGGGAGCGAGTCCTGGACTCGCCAGGGCCACTTATGTGAACCCTACCTCACGGGGTAAAATCCGCCATGCTCTTTCGATCCGGGACGTTGCAGCCGCAGAACGATTGTGCTGCGTGTATGCAATTGTTGCCGCTTCGCAACGCCGGGATCCGGTCAGCGCGCTTCAGACTTCGCATTCCGGGTGCCGGTTTCAGCAGGGACACCGCGTTCACCGGGGACATTCCCGTCCCCGGTGCGAATGGGACGGCCAGGCCAGAAGCAGGGATCGTGCCAACTTTGCCGCCGCTTTATTCGGTTTCCCCGAGGCGGCGGTTGCACCAGCAGAAATCGGCAGCGAGGTCCGGGACAGCCGCGGTTTCAGCCGCGGCCCACGTATGCCTGCTGAACTGGCAGCACAATGGCTTCCAGGAAATTGACGTCACTCGGCATGGTCAGCATGGCCAGAGCCGCTTTGACGATGGTTTCCACAGTCATCATCGGCTCGGCGTCAGCTGCGGCGTCCGAGTCCTGCCGACGCTCAACCAGGACGTTCCCGGGATGGAGGCAGCTGACGACGATGCCGTGGCTGCGGCCTTCGAGTGCGGCAGCCTGTGTCAGGCCCTGAACGCCGAACTTGGCCGAAGTGTAAGGAGTCGAATGCATCCGCGGTCGCTGGGCCGAGATCGAGCCGATGTTCAGAATCCGACCGCCACCCTGAGGTTTCATGATCCGGAATGCTTCGCGGGTGCACAGAAACTGACCGGTGAGACAGGCGTCCAGAACGTTGTTCCAGTCGTCCAGACTCAGCGTCTCGATGGGCCCGCCATCGAAGTTTCCGGCATTGTTGACCAGCAGATCCAGACGCGAAAAGTTCTCAGTTGCCACCTGAAATAATCGCGCCACATCCTGCTCACGGCCCACATCAGCGCGGCAGGCGATCAGCTGAGTCGCGGGGTGCCCCAGACTGCGCGCTGCCGCCGACACCTGTTCTTCGTGCCGCGAACAGATCACGACACGGCATCCGCAATCCAGCAGCGCCCTCGCGATTCCCAGACCAATCCCCCGACTGCCCCCGGTAACAATCGCACATTTCCCCGCCAGGTCGGACATTCAGAACTTCTCCTGAAAAAAGCGTCAACAATCCGCACGCATTCCACGTAAGCCGAAATGCGCATGAATCGTCGAAATGGCATGTGACCCGTCACTCTTCCCGCGACACCCTCTTCTCGCGACGGGAGTGATTTCCGGGATTCTGCCCGAGGCAACATCTGCGGTATATTGGCGACAGCGGAAAGACATGCCACTGAGTTTCAGAATTTTCCCGAATTGCGGTGCATGCATGCAAAAACGACTGGCGATGTCACCTGCCGCGGCGCAGGATTGATCCAGACGAAAGGTTGGCCGGCGGAGACGGTCTCCGCCGGCAGTCGGCTGTGAGTGATCTGTTTGTTCGATTGACCTGTCTGAATAAAGGTTCAACACGATGAAGATCAGTTTCCACATAGATGCCTGTCTGCCCCCGGAGACCGGCGACCTGATTGAGCGGCGATGTGAGTTCGCCTTTGCCCGTTTCGCAACCGTGATCGAAGGCGTCACCGTGACGGTGACCGACGAGAACGGACCGAAGGGTGGTGAGTCCATTCGCTGCGTTGTCCGTGTGCAGCTGCTGCGCCGGGCCGATGTGATCATTCACGAACAGTCGGACACTTCGGAGCGTGCCATTGGGATGGCAGTGGATCGCGCTGCGTTCCAGGTCGCGCGGCATAACCACCGCCGTTCACACACAGGTCGCACAAAGCGACGCGGCCTTGCCCCGGCCGCTGAGCGTGTCTCAGCCTGAATCGACAGTCGTTGCACACAAATTGCCTGTGAAGACGGTCATTGCTGCTGCAGGCGACCGGCGGCCGCGCCGGTCGCCTGCGAAGCGGCCTCTCTCTCACTGGCGGCCTTGCTCTCCACCGTGCTGCTCTCTACGGCCGCGTTCGTCGCAACACCCGTTCTGAACAGCCGCTCCTCCGGCCTGACTCCGGTGGCCGGCTGGTCGAACGAAAACAGCCGCTGTGCTTCCTTCAGCACAAAGTCCGCGTCCATGAAGGGTTCGAAGCTGATGTCGTGCCAGCGCACGCGACCAGCCGCGTCGATCAGAAATGTGCCGTGCAGCGCGGCTTTCTCAAAGTCGTCATAACACCGCCACGCCCGGAAGACATTCTGCTCGGGATCGGCGACCAGCGGAAATGGCAGCCCCGGCTCATAGTCCGCCAGGGCGCGATTCAGATGCTCCTGCCGGTCCGTACTGATGGCGACGAGATCGAGTCCCGCGGCCTGAAACTCCTGATACCGCGGCGCAAACTTCTGCAGCTGCTGAGCACAGTGCAGACAGCCATATCCCAGATAGAAGATCACAACCACAGGGCGTCCGCGATAGTCCGACAGGGAACGCGGCTGCTGGTGCATGTCCGTCAGCGTCCAGGGTATCGCCGGCTGCGGCTGCCAGCGAAAGGGGCCCAGGCTGTCCGGGTCGGGTCTCGGCCCGAGATCACCGGGATCGACCGCCGCCAGTTTCCAGTCCGCGCCAAATCCCAGCTCCACGGCAATCGGCCCCAGTCGCGCGAAAGCGGGGATATCCATGTCGATACTCGACGAGATCCGACGCAGCTCTTCAAACACCCCACGCGCCTGATCGCGACGACCTGCGCTCCACAGGGTCTCGATCCGGCATGCCAGCGGCAGCACTTCGCCGGGGTTGTCGGCAGCGTATTCGTCAATTTTCGTAACCGCGTCCTCCGTCCTGCCAGCCCGCAGCAGCAGTGCCACGCGCTGTTCTGTCCGCACCCCGCCGGCCTTTTCCAGCAGTTCCAGCGCCCGATCAAACTGTCCTGCCTGCGCCGCCAGCCGGCCGGCCATCTCGTCGATCGCTTTCTGAATGCTGTTGACTCGCCCGAGTGGTTTTTCTTCTGCGTCCGTACGTGCTTTGGCTATCTGACCGTCGTCCTTCTTTTCGTCTCTGGCTTTCTTCTCGGCCGCGTCACCGGCCTCCTTCTGCCGCCCTTTCTCCGCCTCCAGTGCAGCCCGCAGACGCTCGCGAACCTGTGTCGTGAGATCGGTTCGCCCCGTCATGGCCGCGGCCGCGCCCACCGCCCGATCACGCGCCAGATCCTCTTCCGGATCGCCCGTCACGTCGAGCCAGGAGGTTGCCGAAAGTGCAATCACGTCCTCGAACAGTTCGCAGGCGGTCAGAACGTCGAGCAGCCTCTGACGGCCGTACTTATAACTGCCGAAACGATCGATGTGATTGTAGCGCGGATGCCGCGGCATCTCGATCATGTTCTTTGCCAGCAGGATCGCGTCATGGATCCGCCCGATGTGCACCAGATTGCGAATACACCATTCGTTGTTGTGCGCAAAATTGTGGATCTGATCCGGGAGCAGCCGATCGTGCATCATCTGAGCGTGGTCGACCCGCGCCGAGGCTTCCTGCTGATAGACCGCGTCGTGGTATCGTCTGACCCGCGAATAGATGTGCCCCGGCATATGCCACATGTGCGCTATGGCCGGAGCCGCCAGACCACAGCGGGCGGCTGATTCCAGCGCCTTCTCCGGCTTCTTCAGATCCCACAGATGAATCCGATAGTGGTGCGCCGGATGCAGCGGCTCCACATCCAGGATCTGCTGAATCAGTGCGTCCACCGACAGATACGAATCCACTTTCAGAGATTTTCGCCCCGCCGACCACAGGAACTCGCAAAGAAACGCCTTCAGTTCAATGTCGTCCGGAAAGTCAAACAGGATCTCTTCCAGGTCGCTGACGTATCGCTCAGAACGCCTCTGATTTTCCTCGTCACTCTCCGATTTCGCGCTGAGGTATCGATTCAGCGCCTCGATCCACATCCGCTCGCGGGTACTGCTCGGTTCCCGGCGTGACATCGCTTCGCCAATAAATCCCCGCGCTCGTTTCTCATGGTTCCGGTTCGACATGGCCATGCCCCAGTAGGCCATGGCGCAGGCCGGGTCCAGCATCGCTGCCTGACGGAAGGATCGTTCGGATTCGAAATACCAGAACCCGTGCAGCTGAGCGACGCCCTGCTCCACAAACCGACGGGCCTCTACGCTCGACGTCGTCACCGGAAATCGAACAACCCCCACACCGTCAATCAGCCGTGCTGCCTGACGCGGTCCCTCGTTAAACGCTTCGCCGTGGTACGAATGACCCTCAGGCGGCGGTTTTGGTCCGGTGGCATCCGCACCCGCCGCGGCATCCGCACCCGCCGCGGCATCCTGGCCCGCCACGGCATCCTCGCCCGCAGCATCCACCCCCCGCGGTAACGCACCGGCGAATGCCACTGCCATCAGAACCGTCGCCATGGGAAACGAGCGACAAGTGGGATTTCTCATCAGAGACTCGATGTGAAGGATCGTACGGGTGAAGCAGAACCTGACAGGCGCTGCCAGCACCAGGACACGCACCCTTCGGTCATCGTTCAGAGGGGTTGTCGCCGGTCAGCAGGAGCCCGTCCCGGTTTTGGCAAAGACTGAAATTTCCATTCTGCCGTGAACCGACACGCGAAACAACCTTGTCGCCGGATTTCGACCGACTCAACCCCTTCAGTTCCAGAGTGCCGGTGGCAGATATTCGGTCGGATGACGCACCATGCGCTGCAGCAGTGCGTCGTGGATCCGACACTGCGTCAGGATGAGGCGACCGCGGTCCGTGCTGAACCTCGAGATATCGGCCGCCACGAGCATCTCCAGCAGTCGCAGCGACTCGCGGCCATCCCCGATCCGACCAAGTTCCAGCTCACACCGCGACGTCAGGAGCAGATCACTCGCGGCTGACACCACGTCGCCACCGGAGCTGTGCAGCTGACAGGCCAGCCGTAAAGCATCAAGACCTTCCCGGGGCCGCCCGCGCTGCAGCTGAATTGCGGCCTGAACAGCGAACAGATCACCCCGGATTCGAGCCTCGCTGTCGCGATAACTCAGAATATCGCGTGCGGGCAGTGATCCAGCCGCCATCCGCCACCAGTCCGCCGCTGCCGCCGGATCCCCCGAGGCCAGCATACCGGCCGACAGCACCAGCCATTCCGGGGCGCGAATCAGGGGAGTGAGTCCGGAACATGCCTCCAGTGAGCTGCTGTGCCTCAGCGCCCGGTGCAGCACCCGCCCTGCGCCCACCAGATCGCCGCACTCCATCAGGCAGCGCGAGGCCTGAAACAGGCAACGTCCCGACACGATCCACGACGTGCCCGGGTCGGCAGCGTAATCCAGCAGCACCGTCGCAGTCTCCCGCGAATTCCCGCCGTTGAGCGCTGCCGCGACCGTCGCACTCAGCCGACTGACGGGAAACTCGAGGAACTCAGGTCGCACCGGAACGACGACCATCCCACACCACACGGCTGTGGGTGTGTCATGTTCGCACAACGACCCCGACCAGCCAGAATCGATCACATCTGACGGCAACAAGCGGAAAATTTCATCCGGCACGATTCAGGTCCCGCGAAAAGCGGTGAAGGAATCGAAACCCGGAGAGCTGGGCCACGACACCTGAGAATTTACCTGACGTGCTCTGACACACAGCGCCTGAGAACAAAGAGACTTGCAAAACTAACTCCGGCGACGAGACAAGACAACGAAATTCTCCGATTATGACGATGATTCCGGATTTGTCGGCTTTAACCGATGCCATCATCGATCCGATGCCATCATCGATCCGATGCCATCAACGGTTGCCACTGCATTTGGCACAAACGTACACATCTCAGGTCCGGGGATTGACCAGGGTGCTGCCTGTCGAGCGAGGCAGCAGCGGAGTTGTGCTTGCGAGAACCTGACCGGGCGTGTAAACAGCACTGGGAAACCAAATGACTGGGTGAATTCGTGACTTCTCCGCGGGAGATCGTGCGCTTGTTAATGAACACAGATGGCAAATGGCGCCGGATGCGTACCCGGCCGATTTCCTGGAACCTGATCCTGTTCCTGATGACTGCGGCGGCGGTTCTGACGGCCGTTTCGCGTAGTCTGCCGCTGCCATCGGCCATGTCTGTGGCTGACGCTGCGACTTCCGAGCCGGGGAATTCGTCGGCACCTGCGGATCCCCTGGCTGCGGCGGGTCATCCGGTGGAATCATCGGTGGGTTCAGGGGAAAAGGCCGAACATTCGGGCGGCCATGCTGATCCGGTAGCCCAGGTTCTGCTGGGGATCACAATCATCCTGTTTGCGGCCAAGCTGGCCGGGGAGTTGTTCGAGCGGATCGGGATGCCCGGCGTTCTGGGAGAGCTGACGGTTGGAATCGTGCTGGGGAACTGGTTGCTGTTCACGGGGATGCCCACGTTCGCATTTCTGAAACCTGATCCGGAAAATGCGCATGCGCTGACCGGCAACGTGCTGGACATTCTGGCGCGAATCGGGGTCGTGCTGCTGCTGTTCGAGGTCGGACTGGAGACTCGGATCAGGGATATGGTCTCCGTGGGGATCTCATCGTTTGCGGTGGCGGTGCTGGGCGTCGTGGCTCCGATGCTGCTGGGATTCGGGGTGGGATATTTCCTGCTGAGTGAATCGCTGGCCGACTGGCAGGTTCCGGTATTTCTGGGAGCTACGTTGTGTGCGACCAGTGTGGGGATCACGGCGCGTGTCCTGAAGGACCTGGGGCGCGGTCAGGACCGGGAATCGAAGATTATTCTGGGCGCAGCGGTGATCGACGACGTACTGGGTCTGATCGTGCTGGCAGTGGTGTCGGGTATCATTCGGGAAGGTGCGAACTTTCAGATCAGCAGTCTGCTGCAGACGGTGGCGTGGTCATTCGGTTTTCTGGCTGCCGCGCTGGTCCTGGGTGCAGTTCAGTTGCCCCGCTTACTGTTTCGCGGGGCCAGCGTGCTTCGGGGTCAGGGGATGCTGGTCATTACGGCACTGGTGATCTGTTTCATGTTTTCGTGGGCGGCGAACCAGGTCGCGCTGGCACCCATCATCGGGGCCTTTGCTGCCGGACTGATCCTGGAAGGAACTCATTACCGCGATGTGGGCGACAAGTGGCGCAATCACCATCTTGAAGAGGCGCTGGCACCGATCTCGACGCTGATGGTGCCGATCTTCTTCGTGGCGATGGGAATGTCGGTCGATCTGCGTGCATTTACAGATCCTTCCGTGTGGATGCTGGCCGGCGGCCTGACGACTGTGGCCGTGATCGGCAAACTGGCATGTTGTTTCGGAGTCTTTGAGAAAGGTTTGAATCGCCTGGCGGTCGGACTGGGAATGATACCGCGTGGGGAAGTCGGCCTGATTTTTGCCGCCGAGGGCAGCAAGCTGCTGGGGACCGACGGGCAGCCCGTCGTCGGCTCCGCTGCGTTCTCTGCGATCGTGGTGATGGTGATGGTCACCACAATGGTCACACCGCCGCTGCTGAAGTGGGGGATGTCGGCCCGTGCGACATCGACTGAATGACGTCGACCCGGGTTATTTCCGGTCATGCGGGGTCGCGGGAACGGGTCCGCAGGTCAGGCGCTTGACCAGAATCGTGGCATAGCTGCCCCGAGGCAGATCGAAGCTCAATGTCAGAAGTCGGCGCCCCGGGTGCAGGTCGTCCGCATCAGCCACTGCCGACAGGTTTGCTGGAGGGACGATTGCCGCACGTGTTCCGCGGGAAAAGAAGCTGTCGCGAGGATACTTCACGCGGAGCTGCCGCAGCTCGATCTGCTCCTCCCGCAGCACCTCGTCCAGCAGTTCTCCCACGATGCCCTCGGGGCGATCGATGCGTGCGGATGGCAGCGGCAACTGCAGCGACTGCAGCACGGCAGCCTGATCGTCGGTCAGGCCCGTCAGGCAGGTGCACGGCCCGCTGATCAGCGGAAATGAAATTCGGGCAACGCCGCCAGCCTGCCTGGCCGCCTCATACTCGAAACAGCGCGACAACAGCCGGTTCCAGAGAGCGGACTGGTAAGCCGACAGGTACAGGCCCCGCAGGTCCACGCTGATCCGGGCAAATGCACCCCGAAAATCGGCCGGCCGACCAGCCTGAATCTTGTCCGACAGGTACGTCACGATGCTCCGCCGATGCGAACGCGCCAGTTCACGCTTGCACTCCGGCCAGTGCCCCCAGCCGGACTGCAGCAGCTGCTTCTGCCGTTTTTCGTCCGACGAATCGTCCGGATGCGGGTCTGCCAGGGCCAGCCACAGGGCACGTTCATAGTCGCCCAGGCACCAGGCACGACCAATCCACTCGCCCGACTTTCCGAACGACCCGAACCGCTGATCATCAAAATAATTCGGCAGTCCGACAGC
>SYLK01000442.1 GCA_005809115.1 Planctomyces sp.
GATCTGTGCCAGCCGGATGAACTCACGCTGCATCGGATTGAGTGTGTCTGAGCCGGCAACCTCCGCACTGAAAAATCCTCGCAACGCCGTGAATTTTGCGTTCTGCCCCAGAAACTGGAACTGCTTGTGGCGATATTTGAACTCCGCTCCGGATTCTTCAAAAAACTCCAGCTCGTCCAGGGGCAGTTTCATCTGCACGCTGGCAAAGAACTCCTGCAGGATCTGTTCGCGGATGTCGTTCTTCGCCAGTGACATCAGAAACAGCGCGTTGGAGAGGCTGGTCGTGTCCATCGAGTGCAGCGACAGGACCTTGTTGCCGGTCTGCAGAAACTCGGAATCGAGCGTTCGCAGTTCCTGCAGGAATTCCGCCCCGAAGAAGGCCTCCTGATACTTGTCGTCCCGTACCTGCTGCGCTGTTCCGGGCGGGCACAGATCAGAAACCATCGCTGCCTGGCGACTGGCGACCGTGACCACGGCATTCCGCAGCATTTCCGCCGACTGAATCGTCAGGAACCGCGAATGGTCCAGATACCGCTGGATTCGCGTGACGACCTTTTCCATCCGATCACCGTGTTCACCATTAACCTGCACCGTATGAATCGCGATCTTGACCTGTCCGACAGGCGCGTCCAGCTGGTTGATCATCTTGTGCACTTCGTTCACGCCCTTGCGTGGTCCGCGGAGCTGGATCAGGCCTTCACCCACGACGGAGAGACTGACCTGCGTGACCGGGTCATCCGAATCGATATTCCCCGGGGCGTAGGTGTCGGGATCTTCGGTCTTGGCGGCAACTTCGCGACGAAACTGTTCCTCGGCTCTCAGTCGTTCTTCCTGTTCCGAGATTTCCCAGCGCTCGGTGGCCTGAATCTCTCTGGTGCGTTCCGCCTGAATCGTCGACATCAGCTGCCGCACGAGTTCTTCCTGCTGCTGCACCTGCTCATTCGCGATCTCCAGTTTCTGAGCGACCGTGTCACGGGTTCGGGTCAAGTCACGTTGACGCGATTCGCGTCGTCGGAGGTCGGCGTCGCTCAGATCCAGGCCGCTGAACCTTTTCCGGAAGTCTCCGGTATTCGTGAGTGATTCGAGACCCTCGAGTTCATCCTGTTCATCGGCGGACAATTCCGTACTGCGATCCTTTTCCCGAAGCGCTCTCAGTCGTCTGAGCTGGTCTTCTGAAACTCCGGGTTCGTTGTCTCCGAAGTTTCCTGCGTCGGGGGCAAGTTCCGCGATGACGGCATCCAGCTGCTCGCGCTGGCTGGTCAGGCGGGCCGCGTCTTCGCGCGCCTGGATGAGTGCCTGCTGATGTTCTTCGAGCGCATTTTCCGCGGCCCGTGCGCTCTGAGCGGCCTGGATGGCTTTTCCTTCGAGTTCACGGCGTGTCTTCGTGGCCTGATCGGCTTCGTGGCGTGACGCATCTGCAAACTGCTGTTTCATATCGACCGCCTGGCGGTTATAGGACTTCGCCTTGCGGTTAACGATCTGCAGCACACGGTGTGCGTCGCGAAAATAGTACAGTCTCGCAACACGCGTCACAACTTTGTCGGACGGATTGAATCCGGAAGGATTCTCGCGCGGGGCCGTGTATTCCGGAAATTCGATGTGTTCTCCGGTGGACGCCGTGCCAATGCCCCAGGATTCCGAAAGTGGCGCCTCGACGATGTTCTTTGTCACTGTGATGGAATAGAAGGAATCTTTGGGGACATCCAGGCTGTTGCCCGCGAGGTCCCTGATTCCGGAGTTGCCTGCGTTAAAAGGAAGAACCCGCAGTTCATACAGTCCGGGTGCCAGGTCGCGACTGTAGTACAGCGTCACCAGGTTCTGATTCGCGTCATATTCGGGGTCACGGATTTCCGGCTGATCCGCCGCGTCTTTCGACACCGGCCGAAGCTCATAGGATGTACGCACGCGTGCTGTCGTCGTGTCCAGTGGAAATGCACGGGCGAACTGAATGCGAATGGCGCCATTCGTTCCAAACGCGGCCGGATCAACATTGTCCACGCGTGGATTGCCTTCGAGGACTTCGACCTCGACACCGCTTGAGCGAGCCAGCTCCCGATCTCCCTGATACAGCACTGCGAACAGCGTCTGTCGTCCGGCCGGCAGTCGGGAAAGGGTGTTGCTCACCTCGCCGCTGCCTGGGATCCGGACGCGCTGGTACTCGTCGTCGCCGGTCGCTGTGCTGAGGACGACCAGTTCGGCGTTCACAACACTGCCGATCACCGGCAGGGCTCTGAACGCGACTCCACCGGACTTGACGTATCTGACACCAGCGACGTCGGCGAAGCCGGATGTAATGGAAAAGTCCAGTCGCATCCCTGCACCCCGCGGTGCACTCGGTTCATTTTCGCTGTGGGCCAGAACAGAAACGGCCGCAGCCGGAAGTGTGCGGCTGATCGATACCGGCTGGAATGCCGCGACTGGCGAATGCGGGGCGACACGAAGTTCAGGGCTCTCAGACGCCAGATGGGCCAGCGGCTGACCGGCATCGGCCGCCAGCTGATTCTCCGAAGCGATGACGTCCCTGCGCTCATTCAGCCCGGTGATGCGGACCGTGCCGCTGGCGATGGCCCACACGCCGAGACCGATCACCAGCAGACCAGTGAACAGGAACGTGCAGACGATGAACGCGATGCCCAGTGCTCGCAGCATGATGACTTCCCTGTTGCCGCAATGTGCGCCCTGAATCCCCTGTCGAGCCGTCTCGTTCCCGCGCTGGGCATCCCTCCGGGATAATCGCGCAATTCACTACGGCCCGCACAATCCTCATATCGGACGTCCCCAGGGGGGGATGCCTCGGTTTTGGATACGGGAATCCCCGATCGCAGCACGTTCGCTGATACCTGTGACGGTCGTACCACTCGTGCCTGAAAAACGGGTCGGGCAGTCTGGGTACGCTGTGACAGACGTCGCTCCCTGCACAGCAAACAGTATTTAGAACCCCTGACAAAACCTGCGTGAGCCGCGACGATTGTGGTGACGTCTCAGGCAAGGAGCGAGGAGAAGACGGGACAC
>SYLK01000443.1 GCA_005809115.1 Planctomyces sp.
ATCGGAAAACGTCCCTGCAGTTCGGGCATCAGGTCCGATGGTCGTGCCCGGTGGAATGCTCCGGCCGCGATGAACATGATTTTTTCGGTCGAGACATGGCCATACCGAGTATTCACGGTGGTGCCTTCCACAATCGGCAGCAGATCTCGCTGAACCCACTGACGACTGACGTCGGCCGACTTGCCGGCATCTCCGGCACTGCAGATCTTGTCGATTTCATCAATGAAAATCATTCCGCTGGATTCCGTCAGCCGAATCGCCTCCTCGTGAATGCTGTCCTTGTCCAGCATGCCGTCGACTTCCAGTTCCAGGAGCATGCGACGGGCTTCACGTACGGTCACGCGCCTGGGGGTCTGCTTTTTCGGCAGCATTTTTTCCAGCATTCCCTGCAGATCCAGATCCATCTGCTCCAGCCCCATGTTCGAAAAGACCTGCACCGGACTGCTCCGCTGCTCCATGGCCAGTTCGACCATCCGCTCCTCCAGTTTACCGTCACGCAGCATATCGCGAAACGTGGCCAGCGTTCTTTCGTAACGCGCTCGAGCAGCGTGCCCGGCTGCGGCCGGGTCGGCCGCGGCTGCAGTACGTGAATTGCCGTTGCCCGGACTGTTTTCGTCGTGATCGTCCTGATACGGCGGAATGCCATCGGCGGGTCCGCTGTCCTCAGCCAGTCCCGAGCCCGCCACCACCGGAGATTCACCGGGAATCAGCAGACGAAGCAGCCGTTCTTCCACCCGCTGCAGAGCCTGGGATTCAATTTCCCGCCGACGTCTGCCGCGGACCATGCCGATGGCGGCTTCCACAAGATCGCGAATCATGCTTTCCACATCGCGGCCGTGGTATCCGACTTCCGTATACTTTGTGGCTTCCACCTTGATGAACGGGGCACCGGTCATCGTGGCCAGTCGCCGCGTGATCTCAGTCTTCCCGACACCTGTCGGGCCGATCATCAGGATATTCCGGGGAGTCACTTCACGCCGCATTTCGTCAGACAGCCGCAGCCAGCGCCAGCGGTTGCGAAGTGCAATGGCCATGGCTCGTTTCGCGGCATCCTGTCCAATGATATGCTGGCTGAGCTGTTCGACAACCTGTCGCGGCGTCATTTCTGACACGGCATGTCCTCAATCGTGATGTTGTGATTCGTGTAAATATCGATGTCCGCGGCGATTGACAGCGAAGCCCGCACGATTTCCACGGCGGACAAAGCCGAATGTCGCACCAGAGCCTGAGCGGCTGCTGTGGCATAAGGCCCGCCGGATCCGATGCCCACGATGCCCTCCGAAGGCTGGACCACGTCGCCCTGACCGGTCAGCAGCAGCGTCAGCTCAGCGTCAGCCACGATGATCATCGCTTCCAGCCTCCGCAGCACGCGGTCAGTTCGCCAGTCCCGCGCCAGCTCGGTGGCCGCACGTACGATGTTTCCCGGATAGTCACGCGCCTTCTGTTCAAACCGTTCCAGCAGGGCAAACGCATCCGCCGTCGAACCGGCAAACCCCACCAGGACCCGACCGTCGAGGATGCGACGCAGTTTGCGGGTGTCCGATTTCATGATCGTGTTGCCGTACGTGACCTGGCCATCGGCTCCCATGACCAGATGCCCACCGTGACGCACGGCAAGGACTGTGGTCGAACGCCAGATCGGACTGGCAGTGTGATTGTGTTTCATGCTTCGACGACGTCCCATCTGCGACGATCGCGAGGATATTCCATCTGAAAACATGTCCCCATGTTCTCCATCTGACTTCTTCTTCCGGCGTGGTTCGCGGAGGCACGCCCTTGCAGACGTGTTATACAAACCAGACGGACAAATCCGAGTCACTCGGGGTGATCTGTCCTCTGAACCGACCGACGTTCTCCCGATTTTTCGTCCCGAAGCGTTTCGGGACATGGATTGCTTGTTTCCTGGCTGGGAAACCATTCAAATTCTGACCAGGCGTGACGAACGTTTCCGGACTGGACCGTCAGGCTGTGCTTTGTCGCTGTTGCGACTGGCGGGCCGGCCACGTGCTGACACCAGAGAGCTGATCTGCACATGCGGCAGTGGCGAACAGGCAGGGTCAATTCCGGACGGTCGTCTGCTCAGGACAGTGGGATGACGATGAGAGGGTTTCGAAGCGCAGTGCGTGCGACAATTTCAGTATTTTCTCCTGCAAAAACACTCTGAAACAGAATCAGGAACGTGACACATGGCGGCCAGAGTTTATTACGACGACGACGCGGATTTGAGCCTGCTGAAGAACAAGACAATCGCGATCATTGGCTACGGCAGTCAGGGACACGCGCAGGCTCAGAATCTGCGGGACAGCGGCTGCAATGTCATCATTGGCCAGCGTCCGGGCGGAGCCAACTATGATCTCGCCGTGAGTCATGGTTTCAAACCGATGTCGGCTGCTGATGCTGCCGCCAGGGGCGATATGGTCAATATCCTTCTGCCCGACGAAGTCCAGGGAGACATCTACCGCAACGATATCCGAGCGCACCTGAAACCCGGTGATCTGCTGATGTGCTCTCACGGTTTCAACATTCACTTTGGGCAGGTCCTGCCCCCGAAGGGCGTTGACGCAGCCCTCGTGGCGCCCAAGGGACCAGGCCATCTGGTACGCAGCGAATATGAAAAAGGCGGTGGTGTGCCAAGCCTGATCGCTCTCAGCGAGGGCGCTGCCGAAACGTCGCGGCAACTGGCCCTGGCTTACGCCAAGGGCATCGGCGGAACTCGCGGCGGGGTCATCGAGACCACGTTCGCGGAAGAGACCGAAACCGACCTGTTTGGCGAACAAGTGGTGCTGTGCGGCGGTGTGAGTGCACTGGTCAAGGCGGCCTTCGACACGCTGGTAGAAGCCGGATATCAGCCCGAAATGGCTTATTTTGAGTGCATGCACGAGCTGAAACTGATCGTCGACCTGTTCTATCAGGGCGGACTGAATTACATGCGGTACAGCGTGTCCAATACAGCGGAATACGGCGATTATACCCGCGGGCCAAGAATCGTGACGGATCAGACGCGGGCCGAAATGAAGAAGATCCTGACGGAAATCCAGTCGGGCCAGTTCGCTCGCGACTGGCTGCTGGAGAATCGAGCCGGTCAGGCTTCGTTCCATGCCACCCGGCGCCGCGAACGTTCACACCCGATCGAACTTGTCGGCAAACAACTGCGGCGGATGATGACCTGGATCAAGGCGAAAGAGGTTTAAAACCCCTGAAAAAACCTCCGTGGCTGCGTTGCTTCGCGAGTGGTGGAGATGCCAGGAAGCGTGACGAGGCGACACCTGTCGTCGAGGAGCGATGACGCCGCAGATCGGCCGCGCTCGAAGCAACCCTGCGGTACGTGTGTGATGACGTCTCAGGCCGCGTCGCTCGTAGGCGACTGGATGTCCCGTATTCTCCTCGCTCCCTGCCCGAAACGTCACCGCAAACGTCGCGGCTCAAGCAGGTTTTTGTGAAGGGTTCTCCGAGCCACTGACAAAACCGGGACTGGCTCCCGCGGTACTGCGAAATGTCCTGCGAAATATGACTACCAATGGGTGCCTGTCCCGGTTTTGTCAGAGCCTCTAAAAAGATGCCGGGCGAGGGAGCCCGCCTGCGGCCGGGCTCCCTCGTTGCGCGTTCCCGCAACTCGGTCACAGAAACCGCAAGTTCGCGAATCACAATCTGCCCAGTGCCGGCGTGGCATGCCGCGGCCTGATCGTCGCGGTCAGGACCGGCCAAAAAATCAGTTGAACAAATTTTCTGGTCAGGGAAGCGCAGCGCCCCCTGACCAGAA
>SYLK01000444.1 GCA_005809115.1 Planctomyces sp.
ATCTGGAACAGGCGCACGGCCTGCAAAACCGGGAATCCGGGCGGCTCACGTCGCTGGCACTGGCCGGGGCAGCGGCAGGGATGCTGCTCGGAGGCGCAATCTCCGATCAGATTACTCGCCGAGGCCGATCGAGGATTGCACTGCGTCGTGCCTTCTGTACGGTTGCATTTCTGTGTGCCGCCGGCGCACTGTCTCTGGCCGTCCGCAGTCCGTCCGCGCTCGGACTGTCGGTGCTGGCCGCTGTGTCCTGCTTCTTTGTGCAGGTCACTCTGCCGACCTGGTGGTCGTCCGCAATTGAACAGAGCGGCAGGTACGTCGGCACCCTGTTCGGCATGATGAACATGGTCGGACAGTGCGGCGCGGTTGCGTCTCAGTACTTCGTGGGCTGGTTCGCAGATCGGCAGAAAGCCGCCGGTCTCTCGGGACGTGCCCAGTGGGATCCGATGTTCGGCGTGTACGTCGTCGTCCTGATTCTTGGCGCCGTGGGATGGGCGGTTTATTATTATCGGCCGCTCGAGCAGGACTACGATGAGGACGCAGTGCTGGCCTGAGGACATGTTTCCGCAGAACTTCACTACATGAATCCCGGATGAATCCCTGTCAGATGTTTCGTGCTGCCGGCGTTCCGGATTGTCCTGTGAAACACCGATATCCTGAGACTCCCCCCTTGTCCATTGCCGTTATTCATCCTCTGAAAACCACGGAATCTGCCATGAAGAAGACTGTGCGGACACTCTGCTGGCTGACTCTGCCCCTGATCACGGCGGGCTCCAGTCTGGCTGAAGAACTGTATGTCACCACTCCGCTGACAGAGCCCGGCAGCTTCACGCCCGGCGTGGAAGGACCGGCAACCGACCGCGAGGGGAATTTCTACGCCGTGAATTTCGGCAGTCAGCAGACGATTGGTCGCGTTACGCCGCAGGGCGCTGCAGAACTATTCGTCACTCTGCCGGGAAAAAGCGTGGGAAACGGGCTTCGCTTCGATAAGGCCGGGGCACTCTATGTCGCCGACTACACTGAACACAACGTCCTGAGAATTGATCCCCGGACTCGCGACGTGACCGTGTTCGCACATCAGCCGCAGATGCACCAGCCAAACGACCTGACAATTACGTCCACCGGCGTGCTGTACGCCAGTGATCCCGACTGGGACAAAGGCACCGGTCAGATCTGGCGAATTGACCGCGACGGTTCGACCCACCGTGTGGCAACCGGACTGGGTACGACGAACGGAATTGAAGTCAGCCCGGATGGAAAGACACTGTATGTCAACGAAAGTGTGCAGCGAAATGTCTGGGCTTTTCGGATCACGGAGACGGGCGGACTGACTGACCAGCGTCTGATCCGACAGTTTCCGGACTTCGGATTCGACGGAATGCGGTGCGACATCCGCGGGAATCTCTACATCACCAGGCACGGCAAGGGAACGGTCGCTGTGATGTCACCGTCCGGTGAGGTCCTGCGAGACATTGATGTTCTCGGCAAACATCCGACAAATCTCTGTTTCGGCGGAAAAGACGGACGGACCGTGTACGTCACCGAAGTCGAACACCAGAGAATTGTCCAGTTCAGGACCGATCAGCCAGGGCTGGAGTGGCAGCGCTGGCAGGAGAAATGATCAGCCCGTCGGCCAGCATGTAAACCGGCTGTGTGCTCATCTGCCGCACGACCTGGTCAGGAACCTCACTCGCCGGCCCGCTGCAATTCAGGAGGACACCGCTGGCCGCACGCCCGACCGTCAGGCGAAATGACTCGGGATTCAGCGCCAGAGCGTCCGCAGCCGATGTGGTCATCAGGGGCAGCAGTTGCGCACAGGTCAGTTCCGGACACAGCCTCAGCACGTGCTGGAATTCCGACCAGATGCTCAGGTCCGGACTGGATGCCCGACTGTCTGTGCCGAGCAGAACCCTCGCTCCGGACTGCAGCAGCCGATACCACGTCTGGCCACGGGGTGGCACGTCCTGGACCGACCTTCTGTCATGGCCGAAGTAATGGAATGTCCGGGGACAATGGACGACCGCGATCTGCGGATTGCTCGCCACGAATGCCAATTCCCGCTCGTTCAGAAAATTGCCGTGGACGGCGATTGCACGCGGCACTTTCGCCAGCCGCTGAAGATAGACCTGTGGTGAACTCCCGCCCGGAAACGTGGAGGGCTGCCACAACTCGAGTGCACTCAGAAAATCCACGAAACGCCCAGTGCCCGACGCGAGCAGCTCGATCTCGTCCTGTGTCTCAGCGAGATGCATTGCCACTGGTGCCTGGCGGGCAATCGCCAGATCAACGATTGCGTGAAATGTCTCCGGATGGACACTGTAGGGCGCGTGGGGACTCAATCCCGGCATGACTCCAGCCGTTGCCGCATTGTCAAGATGGAGTCGCGCAGCATCCAGTTTTTCGCCCACGCTGTCAGGATTCAGCCCGATGATTTCCCGAAAGCTGACGAGCTGTGGCGGAACCGACAGTCGCCGGATGAATCGATATTCCGAGATGTCACCGGTGGTGATTTCGCCAATCGCCCGGACCCCACAGGCCGCTGATTCAGCCAGTCCCGCCGCGATTCCGGACATCGCGCCCGGACCGCCCGAGGCAGCCTGCCGGCGGTGCCGAATCACTGCACCGATCCATTCCGGGAAGGGATTCGCGGGGCTGAGTGGCTCGCGAAGACCGGAAAACTCAAGATGCGTATGGGCATTCACCAGCGGCGGAATCAGTATCAGCGGATGCGCACGGTCCGCGACACCCTCCGGCATGTCCCGAATCTCGGCAATCTGCTGCGAACAGATCACCACTCCAACATTCCGCCGCGGTGGTTCACCTGGATTCAGAAGCCAGCGGATATGCAGTATCTGCTCAGACTGAGCCCTGACATTCCAGTCGGAGATCCAGCGGTCCATGTGCAAGAGACAACGCCACGGCCAGAAAGTTACAGCGCGGAAAACACAGACCGGAACGGACGCCACAGCCAAAAAAAAACGCCGTCGACCCTTCGGGTGTCG